>JAFUMU010000014.1 GCA_017482495.1 Clostridia bacterium
AAGTGTTTGGGGCCTGTTGCGTCTGCTGTGATAAAGGGAAGGTTGATATTGGAGCTTGCAACACCGGAAAGCTCGATCTTTGCCTTTTCAGCAGCTTCCTTGAGACGCTGGAGAGCCATCTTATCTTTACGGAGGTCAATACCGCCGTTTTCACGCATAAATGTTTCAGCGATCCAGTCCATAATTCTTTGGTCGAAGTCGTCACCGCCAAGCTTGTTGTTACCTGCAGTTGCAAGAACTTCAAATACGCCGTCGTCAGAAATTTCAAGAATGGATACGTCGAATGTACCGCCGCCAAGGTCATAGATCATAACCTTCTGGTCCTTATCCTGGTCTGCGCCGTATGCAAGAGCAGCTGCTGTAGGCTCGTTGATGATTCTGAGAACCTCGAGACCTGCGATCTTACCTGCGTCCTTTGTAGCCTGACGCTGAGCGTCGGAGAAGTATGCGGGTACTGTGATAACTGCCTGATTTACGGGGCAACCCAGGTATGCCTCCGCGTCGCTCTTAAGCTTCTGCAGGATCATTGCAGAAATCTCCTGAGGTGTGTAGTTCTTACCGTCTACAGCTACCTTATAAGAGGAGCCCATCTCACGCTTGATACTCATAACTGTTCTGTCGGGGTTTGTGATGCTCTGACGCTTCGCAACCTGACCTACCATTCTTTCGCCGTCCTTAGAGAATGCTACAACGGAAGGTGTTGTTCTTGCTCCTTCGGGATTGGGGATTACCACAGGCTCGCCGCCTTCGAATACTGCAACACAAGAGTTTGTTGTACCTAAATCTATACCAATAATCTTAGCCATTTTTCTATTTCCTCCGAAATTATATATAAATTTTATTGTTTGGCTTAGTTTGCAACCGTTACCATTGCGTAACGGATGATCTTATCGCCTGCGCGATAACCCTGCTGGTACACGGAAACTATCACGTTTTCGCCAAGCTCGGGATTTTCTTCATGCATAAGCGCATTATGGATATTGGGATCGAACTGCTCACCGGGCTCGCCATAGGCTTCGATACCCATTTTGCCAAGCACATCAGGCAAAGTGCCGAGGATCATCGAAACGCCCTCTGCAACCTTATCAGCCTCTGTATATGCTGTTGCTCTTTGGAGATTATCAATAAGAGGGAGTAGCTCTTTAACTGCATCTGCCTTAGCATCGGAATAGACGCCTTCTCTTTCCTTTTGAGAACGGCGTCGATAGTTATCATACTCAGCTACAACACGAAGATATTTATCCTCTGCTGCCGCTGCCTTAGCCTTCTCATCTTCAATCTCCGCCTTAAGCTTCTCTATCTCTGCCTTGTGCTTTTTGTTTTCTGCCTTTTTATCCTTTTTAGCAGTTTTTTTATCCTCGGAATCAACCTCTTCAGCAGGCGTTTCTACTGCTTCTTCAGTTACTTCCTCAATTACTGTATCCTTTTCTTCCATTTCCGCCTCCGTCAATCCTTATGCTCCGGCTCACTAAGAAGCTCACTTACACTTCCTGCGATACCGTCAACCATAGAAATAACTTTTTTATAATTCATTCTTGTTGGACCGATAACTCCGATAGCTCCCACTGTTTTATCTCCTTGCTTGACAGGCTTGAACACAAGAGATGAGCTATCCATTATTATAACCGGGTTTTCGCTTCCTATATATACCTGAACACCATCGTCTGTTTGGCCTGAGGGCATCATAGGTGCTGTTGCACCTGATATAAGTCCAACAAGCTCATCCTTACGCTCAAACATCGCAAGCATATCTCTCAGCTTACCTATATCGTAGAACTCGGGATAGGAAAGAAGCTTATTCATTCCTTCTACCTTCAGTTCGCCGCCTTGGGCAGTACTGATGGTTTGGCAAATACATTTTACAACGGGTGAAACAAGGAATGAGTATTCACCCATCACAGATTCCATCTCCATCATTACAGGAAGTGATATCTGGTCGCCTGTTATTCCCGTCAATCTCATATTAAGGAGCGCCGCCAGTTTTCTGACAGCCTCTTCCACAACAGGAGCTTCGCATACAAGATTTTGTGTTCTTACCGCTCCGCCCGCCGTTACCATAACAAGTACAAGCTGTCTCGGGTCTATCTGGATGAGCTCATATTTCTTAACCGTCATAGACGATATTCTCGGACGCACTGCAAGCGCTGTATAATTTGTCATTTTCGCCGCAAGTCGCATAGCGCTATCCAAAATAGAATCAAGCTGAGCCTGCTTAACCCGCAGAGCTTCTCTGAGCGTTTCTACTTCATTGGATGTTATCCTGTATTTCTCAACAAGGGAGTCAACATAGAAACGGTATCCTGCTTCGCTTGGCACTCTTCCCGCAGATGTATGTGGCTGTTCAAGGTATCCCATAGCCTCAAGCTCTGCCATTTCATTTCTGATAGTGGCGGAGGAACAGGTTATAAGTCCGTTTTGCGTCAGATACTTACTTCCCACAGGCTCGCCGTTTTCTACATGAGCATCAACGATCGCTCTCAGGATCAATTTTTTTCTTTCACTGAGGCTTCCGTCTGTTAACTTCATGCTTTGACCATTCCTTTCATTTTAGCACTTCGCATTTACGAGTGCTAAATTATGTTATAAATTTACCACCTAAAGTGCAAAATGTCAATAACAATATTGATATTTTATGTGAACTTTTTATTAATTCAGCATATGAGTGCCAAAAAAATCAGTTTTTTCGGTTGTTTTACCCTCTTTTATGTTTATTTTGACAAATATACAATTACATATTGAAAAAAGCGATATACTACTATATAATAAACAGGTACAAAAGAATAACACAGTTCGGAGAGCTCTGCTCTCAATCGACCGTTTTATGCGGTCGGGGATAAGGAAACTGCGGTGCAAATCCGCGACAACAGCCATTACCGTAACAGGAAATATCCTCAAGCCGGAATGCTTATCGTTCTGTGAACTGCAAAAGCTCCTTGGGCAAAAGAAGGAGAGGCGGTATTATCACTCAGACACAGTCTTACCGAGCAAGGCTATAGCTGTTTGTTTTCTGCGCTCTTCTCTGAAGGGCGTTTTTTGCTTTATGCTTTTCGTGCAAATATTACGAAAAGAGGTTTTCAAAATGAAAACAAAATTATTAGCACTTATCATGTGTGCACTGCTTCTCTTCTCTCTTGCTGCTTGTGACGCAAGCGAGACAGAGACACCTGACGCAACAGACGCTGTAACAGCTGACACAACAGAGGATTCCGAAACAACACCTGAGGGTATATGGGCAGATGCTACATATACCGAGGACAAGACATTCGGCGACGGCGCAAAGAAAGTAAAGGTTGAGGTCAAGGCAGAAGAGTATTCCGTTACCTTCACGATCCTCACCGATGCAGAAACGCTTGGCGATGCGCTTCTCGCACATTCTCTCGTTGAGGGTGAGGCAGGTGCATACGGTCTTTACATCAAGAAGGTAAACGGTATGCTTGCCGACTACGACACAGACCAGACCTACTGGCTACTTACCAAAAACGGAGAGTACGTTATGAGCGGTGTTGACACTACAAAAATCACAGACGGCGAACATTATGAGCTCACGCGCACAAAGTAAAAGCAAGATCAGATTAAAAACAATTGAGCTTACAGTATTTGCAATGCTCGGTGCAATTATGTTTGCTTCAAAAATCATTATGGAGGCGGCGCCAAACATCCATATGCTTGGTATGCTTACTATGGTATACACGGTCGTTTACCGCAGTAAGGCGCTCATCCCCATCTATATCTATGTTTTCCTTAACGGTCTCTATGCAGGCTTCAATCAATGGTGGCTACCGTACCTTTACATATGGACCATATTATGGGGAATCACCATGCTCCTACCAAAGAAAATGCCGAGAGTGTCACAGATGATAGTATATCCCCTGTTATGCTGTCTGCACGGTCTTTTCTTCGGTGCACTGTATGCTCCCGTCCAGGCACTCATATTCGGATTTGACTTCGAACAGACCATGGCGTGGATCGCCGCAGGACTTACCTTCGACGTAATCCACTGCATCTCCAATCTCTTTATGGGAATGCTTGTCATTCCTTTCTCAGCACTACTGAGAAAGCTAAGCAAAAGCTTTATATAACAAAAAAACGCCTAAAGGCGTTTTTTTAATGCATATCTTTAATTCTAAGCTTTTTTCTGAGGCGGAGAAGGTAAAACGTTATAAATGTTGTAAGCGAATAATCAAATATAAAGAAAAACGCATTACCTATCAAATATATGAGCCACACGATCATCGCACTGCTCTCTGCCGTTACAAAGACAAACTTTATCAACACTATCACCACAGTCAATGCAACATTGCAATAGACAGCCTTAAGTATAAGAGAAATAATTCTGCCTCTGTTCTCGAAAACACGCTTCAATATTGGGTATATTCCACCGAGAAAGATATATTCAAGTGCAACCATTTTATCAGGCAAGAGCACAAGGGACAGCACCGACGTTACGAAGCACACAAGCCAAGGCCACACGCCGCCAAATTCTATTACTGCGAAAGCCATACACAAAGCACCCACAACTACAGCACACAGATCGAAAACGCCTGTTATGTTCCCAAGATACATGGCAACGAAACTGAGCCCCGCAAGAACAGCGCACAAAGTGAGCTTAAGGGTATTTTTAAAAGAATTCTTCATGTATTACAAAAGGATCAACAGCAACGGATAAAGTCACTGCCCATACATTCGCAGCAGCAATCCATACACCAAAGAGCCTGACATACTGTACACATATCGCAATCGGAAGAATTGTTTGTTGAATATCCGCGTCCGTACGCATTTGCATTTCTTGACATCTGATTCTTCATAGCTTTATATTCCATATTGCCGGGATCCATATAGCAAGCTGTTTCAATATATCTCTGCGCGTCAAAAAAGTTACCTCTCTGCGCAAGAACACATCCCTTAAGGAAGTTCCACTCAGCATTTCTGTCAGAAGCAGACATAGAATCAAGACGCATTTCAGCTTCGGAAAATCTGCGAGCATTTATCATCATACGTATTTCGGCAAATCTTGCATCTGTCGTTCCGCCACTATAGTTATAGTTGCTGTAACCGCTGTTATACCCACCAGATGAGCTGCTTCCGCCGCCTGCTCTTTCTTTCTGAATCTGGTCGTATGCCTCGTTGATCTGCTTCATTTTTTCTTCAACAAGGTCGGCAAGGTCTGAGCCTTGATAATTATCGGGATGATATTTTCTTGCCAGCTCTCTGTATGCTTTTTTAATTTCACTGTCAGTCGCGTCGCGGCTGACTCCAAGCACCTTATAAGGATCTGTCATATAGATTTCTTACCTTTCTTTTTATCTTTGCATTTTCCTGCAAAAACACGGTCTGCCTCCTCGGGCATTCCCAAGTATATAATATTTTTTATAATTCCTTCAAGATCAGACTTACCGCTGAAATCAAGCAAATTAACGGCGCCTTCCAATTTCGAAAGCTCTAATCTGGCTGCGATAGAAAGATTCTCAGCCGCGATAGGAGAATACCTGAGAGGATTATAACTGTCTGATTCTTTATCCTCCTCAAGATCGTCCGCGGCATCAAGCACGTATATATATCTGCCGACGCTTCTGCCTATTTCACGGGCAATCCTCTGCTCTGCACCTTCAAGCCCGTATGAAACTATTTCGGAGAGCAGCTCACCAAATATATTCGCCGGCTCATCGAGAGAGTCGCATTTATTTTTTTCAAGCTGTGTAAGTCTTGCAAGGCAATCTTCAACAGCCGCAACGGGAGCATTATCTCCTGCTTTCTTCCGCATCCTAAGAGCGAAAATATGTGCAAATTTTGCAGCTAACTTGCCGAAGCCCTTCTCGTCGTTTATATCATCTCTGATCTTACATTCCGTAAGCACAGCGGCGGCAGAGGCACAATATGCAAGGGCCTCATTATCATCGCACATAGCTTTTTTATGAAGAGGATGAACCATACATCGCTTCAACGAAAACGAAGGTGTGACATCACACAAAACCATCCTGACAGCGGCAAGAAAGGCAAAATCATAGCTAAGTGTAAGCCGAGAAATACAACCCGTATGTATACCCATCGAGCGGCAAAGTCCGCAATAGATACCACGATAGAATTCAAGCTCTCTGACCTTTAATTCAGGTTTTACAGGCTTGATATAACCGAACACGGGCACACCTCCACAAATCACTTTACAACCAATTGCTACCAATCTAAAGTAAATAATACTATATTTTTCACCCAAAAACAATAAATAATGTGTAAATAAAGAAGCAAACATTATTGAATAACAGATCATATGGCAAAAAGGTATTCAAATATCAAGCAAGCACCCTCAAGCCCGCCTTTCGAATCCCGTACAATATTCACCCAGATAACAAAAAACACCTTTTGGTGCTCTTTTTTGACGCTCCGATTTTCGTAATGCCTGCTCTCGCAGGTGCGCAAATGCATTTGCGCCTTCTCGGTCGGTTACGGTGAAATCAAAAGCGAAGCTTTTGCTGCCACCTCAAGCTATGTTCGCTGAAGAATATGAGGTGGCAACGCTACGCCCTAAAAATGCTCCACCGGATCATTTTAGTCGCCGCCAAGCTAAAGAATACGAAAAGCGAAGCTTTTCGGGAGCTTCGCAAGCAAACCACGAGATACGCTACACTTCACGCGAAGCTCAGCTTTCGAATCCCGTATAATATTCACCCCAGATAATAAAAAAAGCACCTTTTGGTGCTCTTTTTTTACTATCTGGGGTGAATGATGGGATTCGAACCCACGGCCTTCAGGGCCACAACCTGACGCTCTAACCAACTGAGCTACACCCACCATATGGCGTGCCTTGGGGGATTCGAACCCTCGACCTACTGCTTAGAAGGCAGTTGCTCTATCCTGCTGAGCTAAAGGCACATTTGGAGCGGGTGATGGGAATCGAACCCACATGGCCAGCTTGGAAGGCTGGAGTTCTACCACTGAACTACACCCGCGTGAAACTCAGCTTTCATATAATATCACGTTTGATCCCCTTTGTCAATAGTTTTTTGAAACTTTTTATTCTTTTTTCTTTTGTTTAAATCACCTCTCCACTTATACATGTCTGTTAGCATAACAATTTATATTTCCATACGTAAGACACCCCTCTGCGTATACACGCAGAGGGGTGTTCTAATCGTTTATATTAAAAGATTACCAGTGGCCTCTGTCCGCCCACTTTGCAGGTGTGCTTCCCATCCATCCCCAGGGAGAATCCTTCTGCCAGGAACCACCGCCGTAGTAAAGAACCATGGGAGACTTTGTCACGTCATATGAGATTTCGGATACTTCTGTTGTCCACTTATATCCGAGCTTTGTATAGTTGTTCGATACGTAATTGAACATCCACTCATATCTGCTCTCGTATTCTGCATTCCACTCAGCATCTTCGCTTACCATATAATCCTTATGGTATGCGGAAAGGCCGAGGAATTCGCAGTTTACAAGAAGATAGCTACATCTCTTAATCTGATCATCACCCTCCGCAAGAGCAATAGCCTTGAGGATGAGATTTCTCATTTCCTCATAGTTTTCACGGATATAGTCATAATCGTACATGTCACCGGGATAGTCAACATTATTTGCAAAGCAATAATTTGTTGCATTACCGGCTTCGTCCTGCATTACGATATATTCATAAATATATTCATATCCGTCACCGTAATGGATCTTGAGATATTCTTTGATAATATCACAGTATTCTTCAAAGGACATCATTACGACTGATCCATCCTCCGTTTTCTGCATGCTATTCATTACCATAGCAGCCAACTGCGCCTTAAGATCTTCAAAGTTATACGCAGGGTTACCTACCTCGCCCTCATAGAACATACCTGTAAAATTACATTCTTCTACAAGATACTTATAGTCATGATAAATATTAAAAATATTAGGTACATCTGCAAGGTTTACGTTATAGTTTGTAGGATAATACCAGAACCAATACTCTGTTCCGGTCATCTTTGTGATCTCGCCCCACTGTCTGCGGTTCTCGATTGCCTGACATCCATTCATCTGCTCGAGAATGTTGACGTTAGTCCCGCATTCACCGCTTCCATACACATGATTGTTGCAAGGACCGCCGCCAACCATGAGAATGAGGTTGTCCTCAGGAACAATACCGGCATATCTTTCATCTGTCATAAGAAGCTCATGAGGTCCATCAAACTCATATATGAATGTAAGAAGCTTGAGATTTGGATACTCGTCCTTGATAGCTTCACCGTAACCATATGAATAGTAATCATATTCAGCTATCTCACCTGTTTCCTCAACACCTGCAGGACGTCCTGTCCAATAGAGCTCGCCATCTATCTCTTCATAGCCCTCATAGAACTCTTTGATATCGCGACATGCTCTGTTAGCAAGATAGATATTCAGCGCGAAGAAGCCTGCATTAAGGCGCTCACCTCTGCTCTTATCTGTACCTGAAGCATATATGTATCTACAGTCTGTACAGTTACATCTGCAAGCAAAGTTATCACAGATAGAGAAAGACATATAGGTGGTATCTCTGAGGACCCACTTGTCGTTATTCATACACTTGTATCTGATACTCTCAAGAAGGCCGCGGAACAATGTTGCATAGTCCATATCGCTTGTTGAGCAAGGGTTCCATCCAAGGGGATCCTGCTGAAGTCCGGCATCATACTTCGCCGCATACGCATTTGAGTTAGTACCGTCAAATACAACGTCCACTTCACCGGTTGCCATCTTCCAGAAATAGTCGTATGAATGAGCATTTACGAATGCAGGTCCTGTAAGCGTACCGTACGCCTCACCGGTATACGAATAGATCTGTGTGCCGTTAAGCTTACAGGGGAAATAGTGACCCTCAGCATTAGTGAACTGCTTACAGAAACGGAAGGAGAGATAAGGTGTATATTCTCCCTCTGTACCCTCGGGAATATTTACAAACCTCTGATTATACTCATATACATAATCTGCAAAATAGAATCTGTAACCAAGAAAATCTTCAAGAATATCGTATACTGCATACATATTTCCACGGCGTGTACCATAGATGAGGAGGTCGCCATCTTTAACCTCATACTTATAATTCTCTACGCCTAGGTCGTCCTCAAGACCTTCAATAGTTGTAACATCAACCATTTCTATCTTATGAGCGGTTGTCGCTTCTGTTACGATAGGAAGCTCAACTCCTGTTGCCTCTTTAACAAATCTCTGAAGAGTACTTGCTGAATAGTAGGAGTTTTCAACGTATTTTGCATCTGCATGATAGACGATAGAATACTGGGAAATGTCATTTCCTGCAATCTGGAGCTTATGTACAGTATAGTTACTGTCATAATTTTCAATATCGTCTACATCTGCATTACATTTCTTGATGATAAGAAGGTCTTTTGCATTTACTTTGCCATCGCAATTGATATCTGCCGCAGAAGCATCAACCTCCACGACTCCTGCACAGCTCTGACGAATCGCCAAAGAATCCTTCATATCTACATATCCGTCACCGTTAGCATCACCAACGATAATATCATCATCTGTTACTCTGCCGAGAACTGCAGCGTTCTCTGTAAGCGCAGATGTTGATATGATAGTAGACATAATCATCATCAAACACAAAAGAGCTGAAATGATCTTTTTCATTTTATACCTCCAAATAAATATTATTCTAATTTAATTTTAACAGAAACTGAAATTAAATCAATATATTAACACTAAAAAAGCAAATTATTTCAATTTTTTATTCAAGTTACACAAAGGTATCACATATTGACATTAGTCCAACTTATGATATACTATTTGTAGACGCAGGAGGTGCACCATGAGAAAAAGAAATTATATTTCTACTTCACGTGCCGTAAGAGAAGCAAAAAAGCTTGAATGGCGCAGCGAAAACAGAGAAATACTGATGTATCCGTCATCAGAAGGATGCAGTGCGCTGTTATTTGCTGCAATTGCTTCAGCTGTGCTGACCGCTGTATTTATGTTTTTCAACTTAAACGAAATAGCCGTAATACCTGTCGTGCTTGGCATATTCTCAATAGTGGTCTGGGCTTATCTCAAGACAGTTATTGTAATAGTTAATGACAAATATATCATATACAGATGTTTTTTCCTTACAGTTAGGAAGGTATCCTGGGACAGAGTGAAGGAATACAGGCTGAAAAAGTGGGCAGATCACGATGATCTTTATTCCGATCATTCCGAGTCATACTCTATAACACTTTACGTCAAGGGAGGTCTTCCCTTGTTTATAGAAAATGAATTCTCCGGATTCAAGGCACTTAAGAAGATGATCTCAGAAAAGAAGATCAAGAAGAAAAGAAAGACCCCGAGAAGAAAATAAAAAAATGCCCGATGATCGGGCATTTTTTATTTTTATATTGATCAGTCTTCAAATTCGATCTCAACGATACGAACAACGTAGTTACATCCGTAGGGGAAGCCTGTTGCATTTACCCAAAGATGCTCACCGTTCTGAACAAACTCCAGCTGATCGCCGTTATCTGTCCACTTAGCGCTCTTAACCTTACGGTTAACCTTCTTAAAGTACTTATATCCAAGTCCGCCGCCTGCAACGATAACGTGCGCGCTGCCGAGAACGTTAAGTCCGTGAATAAAGAGGTATGCCTTACCGTTTGCCTCAAGAGCAAAGTTCTTATATTCGCCCTCGATCTTACTGGGCTTACCCTCGTAGATGCACTGACCGCACTCTCTGATCCATGTTCCCATAGACTCGATAATAGTCTTCTGCATATCGGGAATCTTACCGTCGCCCTCGGGGCCAACGTTAAGAAGATAGTTTGCACCAACCTTACGGCAAGCGCAAAGTGTCTCGATCATATCGGGAAGGCTCTTATAGTTAAGGTCGCACTTACCGTAGCCCCAGTGGTCGTTCATTGTGTGGCACATTTCAGCAGCAAGATACTTGGGCGCACCCTCACGATCCATGGGAGTAGGTCTGCCCTGCTCAAATGTTACGCTATCGATCTCGGGGTTACCAACTGCACCCCTTGCATCGAGACCTGTGTTATTAACGATAATGGCATCAGGCTGATGACGGCGGATAACCTCATAAAGCTTATCCTCCTCCCAGTCTGTTCCTGCAGGCTTAGACCAGTTACCGTCGAACCAAAGTCCGCCGATCTTACCGTACTGTGTGCAAAGGATCTCTACGCTGTCGCGGAGATACTGAAGATACTTGGGGAAGTCTGTTTCGAATTCCTCGTGATACCACTCAAGTGTAGCATGGTAGAACACAGGCATAATGCCCTCTTCGTTACAAGCGTCAACGAACTCACGAATAAGATCGCGTCCGCAAGCTGAGTGGGGTGCATCATAATCACAAAGCCCCTTTGTATCGTATAGACAGAAGCCGTCGTGATGCTTGGTCGTAAGTGTAATATAGTTCATGCCGGCAGCCTTAGCTGTTCTGGCAATTGCCTTCGCATCAAAATCCTTGGCTGTGAATGTATCAGCAAGCTTAACATATTCTTCTTTCGGGATCTGAGCTATGTCCATTACCCACTCACCGCACCCAAGCTGTGAATAGATTCCATAGTGAATGAACATACCAAAGCCCATGTTCTCAAATTTTGCAATTCTGCCCTCAGGAATCGGTATAGCCATTTTTTGTTTACCTCATTAGTATAATTTGTTAAAATCAGTATACCATATTAATAATACTTTTTCAATAAAATTAAATAATTAAAAAATATAAAAAACTATTGCATTTCCATTTTTTATATGGTATAATCCTTTTTGCTGTGCAAAGTGCAGCTCGAAGCGGTCCAATGCAGCTCTGTACGAACGCTTTAGAACCAAAAGAATCAAAAGGAGAGTCAAGACTATGACAAAATTTGAAGCTTTTGCAAGCGAGCAGCTGAGAGCCGATGCTCCCAAGTTTAATGTTGGCGACACTGTAAAAGTACACAACCTCATCAAAGAAGGTACAAGAGAGAGAATCCAGATTTTCGAAGGTACAGTAATCGCTAAGCATGGCGGTGGTATTTCCGAAACATTCACTGTTCGTCGTGTTGCTTACGGCTGCGGTGTTGAGAAGACATTCCCCCTCCATTCACCTCACGTTGCTAAGGTTGATGTTATACGTCAGGGTAAGGTTAGACGTGCTAAGCTGTTCTACCTCCGCGACAGAGTTGGTAAAGCTGCTAAGGTTAAGGAACTCAAGTAATTTGAGACAAATTAATCAGTCATCAAGAGGAGAGTCGTACTTCGTTGCGCTCTCCTTTTGTATTTCAGAGGATCATAATGAAATTTAAAGATTTTTTCTTAAATCGGCCGTTTTGGAAAACGGCACTATCTCTTGCGATACCAATTGCTCTGCAAAATCTGCTATCCGCATCATTCTCTTTAGTCGACACCTTTATGGTGGCTAAGCTCGGAGGAGACCATCTGGCTGCAATGGGCATGGCAGGTCAATGGAGCTGGTTACTCAATATTTTTATATTTGGGTTGGTTTCCGGTACTTCCTTATTCATAGCTCAATATTGGGGCATTAAAGATATACGATCTATACACCGAACCGGCGGCATTGCCATTACCTCGGCTGTTATCATATCTTCCCTGTTTACGGTTATTGGCACCGCAAGACCTGATTTTATAATAAGTGCATTTTCAAGAACCCCTACAATAGTACAATTTGGCAGCGAATATCTTTCAATAGCTTCATTTTCATACCCTGCAGTAGCCTTAAATCTTATTTTTTGTGCCATTTTGAGATCAACCGAAAAGGTCAAATTACCTGTTGTTGTTTCACTGTTTACAGCAGTTTTAAACGCCATATTAAACTATTGTCTGATTTTCGGCGTTTTCATATTTCCTGAAATGGGAATTAAGGGTGCTGCACTTGCTACATGTATCTCATCGTGGGCCGGAACAGTATTACTAATCATCATCTCAATATACACAAAAAACATCCTTATCGCACCTTTTAAGGATATATTTGGTTTCACCTCCAAGCATGTAAGAATATTCTACAAAAGAGCTTTACCGGTTATATTTAACGAAGCGGCATGGGGCTTAGGTACAGTAGTTACGAATGCGATATTCGCTAATATGGGTGACGACTATTACACAGGTTTTACTATTTTTAAAACTTTTGACAACATTGCTTATGTATTTCTTATAGGTCTTTGCAACGCCTGCAGCGTTATGATTGGAAAATCGATCGGAAGCGGAAAAATCGTACGTGCCAAAGAGGATGCTTGGAGATTCACAGCTATAATGCCTCTCACATGCATAGTTGTAGGCGGTACAGTCGCTGTTTTCAGAGAATTTTTCGTCAACGCGTTTACTTCAGGAGCGGAATATACCCCCGCCGCAGTAAGCGCAGCTATTGGTTGTTTACTTATATATGGCTTAGAAATGCCCCTCAGAAACATTCCATATCTAATGGTAGTAGGCATTTTCAGACCAGGCGGAAATTCAAAGTTAGCTATGATATGCGACCTTATCTGTCTTTGGATATTGGCAATTCCATCTACTTTGATCATGGCATTTGTTATTAATTTGCCATTCGTTTACGTTTTTATGCTAATGCTTCTTTTTGAAGATATCCCCAAAGCAACATTATGTATGATATTTTTCATTAAAGACAGATGGATAAATCCTGTTACAGAAGAAGGAAGGGCTGCTTTTGAAGCTCTGAAAGAAGAAAAGAATAAACAAACTAAAAAGTGATGCTTAAAGATGCATCACTTTTTATATACAGCAAGAAGCCACCGGAAACCGGTGGCTTCTTTTTTTAGGAGAAATTACTCAGCCATGTAAGGTGCGTAATCATATGTTCCTTTAATAATGCTTGTGAGAGCTGCCTTGTCACGTGCGTTTGCTGTACCTGTAAGATCGATATCAGCATACTTAGTAATATCATCACCAGACTTAATGAGGTCTGTAAGAGCTGCTTTGTCACGTGCATTTACCTTACCATCACGGTTTACGTCACCGATGAGGTACTTAACGGACTTAACAACTACATCTTCACCGGGCATTACGACGGAGTTTTCAAGTGTCTCAGCATCAAGCTCAAGAGTTGCGTTTTCGCTTTCAACTACCCAGTAATCGAATGCATAACCGCCATCTTCTGTAAGCTCGAACTTTTCTGTTACGAGAGTTATCTTGGAACCTGTAGCAACAGTTTCTTCCTTACCGTCAACTGTAAGTGTATATGTAGCGGGGATAGCTGTTATATCAGTTCTCTCGCCGCAACCATTGAGACAATGTCTGGACTTTTCACCGTCAACACCGTTAGCGGGCTCTCTGTCGATTGTGTACTCTTCAGAGAAGTTATGGCCAGTTACAGGAATGAGTTCCTGAGCTACGATAACGCCACCACAGATTTCACAGTGACTACCCTCTGTAAGACCTGTCTCTGTACATGTAGCCTCAACTGCTGCATCTACTACTGCCTTATGCTCTGTCTTAGCAACTACTTCCTGTGCTACAAGAACTTCGCCGCATACAGAACAGTGCTTACCTTCTGTAAGACCTGTTGTAGTACATGTAGCTTCAACTGCTGCATCTACAACTTCTGTGTGAGCAACCTTAGCAACTACTTCCTGTGCTACGAGAATTTCGCCGCATACAGAACAGTGCTTACCTTCTGTAAGACCTGTTGTTGTACATGTAGCTTCAACTGCTGCATCTACAACTTCTGTGTGAGCAACCTTAGCAACTACTTCCTGTTCAACGAGGATCTCGCCGCATACAGAACAGTGCTTACCTTCTGTAAGACCTGTCTTTGTACATGTAGCTTCAACTGCTGCATCCACAACCTCTGTGTGAGCAACCTTTTCTACTACTGTCTGTGCCACTACAATGTGTCCGCAGAGTTCGCAGTGACTACCTGCTGTAAGACCTGTAGATGTGCATGTAGCTTCTACTGCTGCATCTTCTACTACCTTATGCTCAAGTACGGGAACTACTGTCTGTGCTACGAGAACTTCACCACATACGTCACAGTGGCTGCCCTCTGTAAGACCTGTTGACCAGCATGTTGCTTCAACTGCAGCGTCAACAACTTCTACATGTGCAAGTTTTTCTACTACTTCCTGAGCTACGATAACATGTCCGCAAACATCACAGTGTTTACCTTCTGTAAGACCTGTGGATTTACATGTAGCTTCAACTGCTGCATCTACAACTTCTACATGTGCAAGTTTTTCTACAACTGTCTGTGCCACGAGAGTTTCACCGCATACGCCACAGTGGCTACCCTCTGTAAGACCTGTTGACCAGCATGTTGCATCAACAGCTTCATCAACAACTTCTTCATGTCCAAGTGCGGGAATAACCGCGCCTACTACTTCAAGTCCGCAACGCTCACATTTACCGTTTTCTGCGTGACCCTCTTCAGTACATGTAGGCTCCTTAACTTCGCCTGTATACACGAATTTATGTCCGAGAGCGGGAATAACTTCAGATTCTACAAGGATCTCTCCACAAACTGTACAATAGATTTCATCTGTAAGACCGTCGTTGTAGCAGTCTGCTTCATAACCGTTTCTGCCTGCCTCTTCATGAGGAAGCATATCTACTACTTCCTGAGCTACAAGAACTTCGCCACATACTTCACAGTGCTTACCTTCTGTAAGACCTGTAGATGTACATGTTGCATCAACTGCTGCATCGATTACTTCTGTATGAGGAAGCATGTCTACTACTTCCTGAGCTACGAGGACTTCGCCACATACGTCACAGTGGCTACCTTCTGTAAGACCTGTGGATGTACATGTTGCATCAACTGCTGCATCTACTACAGGTACGTGCTCATGAGCAACAACAGTTACCTTGCCGTCAAGAACTGTATAGTCAACGAGTGTTTCGTCAACCTTGATTGTATTAACCTCTACGAGTGTACCGTCGATTGTAACTTCGCCGCTTACATCATAGCTTGTCTTAAACTTGAGTGTGAGGATCACGCCGTCTTCTGTGATATCAGCAAGATCTGCTGCTTCAACGAAGATCGTGATAACGCCGTCCTTAACACTAACGTTTTCATCGAGAACTGCTGCAAAGAGTCCGCCTTCAACGCCTACGAATTCGAGAACGTCTGCATCAAATGCGATTTCAAGTCCGATAGACCATACGCCCTTGTTATCAACAAGTTCTACGGGGATAGATACTTCCTCACCGGCGTCGATATCAGCACTGCCGATAACGATCTTAGCCAGCTTAGCGATAGCTTCTGTCTTAACAACGTTGCCACAGATATCGCATGTGTATGTTGTTTCACCTTCTTCATCGATTGTAGGCTGCTTTGTTACTTCAGCTGTGAAGGACTCTTCAGAGTGGTCACAAGCTACTGTAGCAATAGCACCGTTGTATACGATGAAGTCGCCGAGGTCATTTCCTTCAGCATTAATGATTTCAACTACTTTAACTTCAACTGCTGTCTCTGCATCTTCGGAGATAGCATTGAATACGAGTGTGTAAAGTGTGCCGTTGTCAGCAACGTCTGCGTTAGCGTCTGCGCCTTCAACGAATACTGTAATTGTGTTGCCGTTGATGCTGTAGCTTTCGCCTTCAACAACTGTAAAGAGGCCGCTTTCAACACCAATGAATTCAACTACTGCGGGATCAAATGTGTATTCAATAACTGCGCCCCAGATACCAACATTATTAGTAACTGTTACGGGAACCTTTACTTCGTGAGCATATTCGCCCTCTACTGTATCAGCCTTGATTGCTTCGCGATCAAGAACCTTTACTGCACCGTCAACCTTAGCGAGATTGAGATCTGCGCCTGCATAGTTGATAGCTTCTACAACTTCAACTGTTACTGCAGTTGTTGTTCCAACGAGAGCTGCGTCATCAGTCACATTGAACTTAAGACTTGCAAGTGTGTAGTTGCCGCCGACATCGCCATCTTCGTCTGCCTCAAAGTAAACTCTGATAACGCCGGGCTCATACTCGTTTACGATTACGTCTTCGCCGAATGCTGCTGCAACCTCAGCGAATGTGAGTACGTTCACGTCGTACTTAACGTCAGCAATGATAATGAATGCGCCACCGGAAACGAACTGAGCGTCTACCTTAACAACAACGTCCTTACCAAACTTAGCTTCAACTGTATCAACAACGACCTTATCACGGTCAGCTACTGTTACTGTACCGTCAACAAACACATGCTCAACCTCAGAGCCTGCGTAGTTAACTATATTGGAAGCATCTGCTGTGATAGTAACTGTTGTTTCTGTACCAACGAGGTCAGCACCATCAGCTACTGCAAAGAGAATGTTACCGAGAACGCCGTTCGCTACTACGTCAGCATCAACGTCGTTTTCGAAGTAGAGTCTGATCTTACCTGCTTCATAGTTGTTAGCGATAACGTTTGCATCACCAAAGAGTTCAGCATTATTCTCGAATCCAACATATGTAAGAAGGTCTGCATCGTATTCAACATCAAGAATAGCGATGAACATACCGGGGTTCTTTTCAACAGATACGGGAACCTTAACTGTTGTGCCGAAGGGAGCCTCAACGTCACCAACTGTGATGTTAGCTGCACGAGCTTCAACCTTAACAACGCCGCCGTCGAAGGAAGTGCCGAGTGTTGTGCCGTTAGCATCGATGATGTTATCAGCTTCAGCTTCGAGAGTTACGTCGATCTCTGCGTTAACAAGAGATTCGTCGTTAGCAACCTGGAGCTCTACATAGCAGAGCACGCCGTCGCCTGTGATGTTAGCAACTGCTTCTTCGTTTTCGAAGTAGAGTCTAACCTTGCCTGCCTCATACTCTGTTGCAGATACGTACTCAACGGGAACGAGGTCGCCTGCCTGAATACCTACAAAGGAGAGCTTAGCAGAATCATATACTACATCAAGAGCTACGATGAACATACCGCTCTTGTTGTTGGATACTGTTACGGGGAGAAGTACTGTATCGCCGTACTTAGCGGAGCCGTTACCTACTGCGAAGAAGATATCGTCGATTGTAGGAATAACGCCTGTTTCAAGAAGCTCACCACAGTTTACGCAGTATACCTCAAATGCACCTTCGTCTGTAACTGTAGGATGCTTTGTGATAACCTGCTCGCCTGCAACGTGCTCTGCAAGAGGAAGGACCTCTTCCTTAACTGTTTCGCCACAGTCGTCACAAACTGTCTTGGACCAGCCTGCAACCTTACATGTGGAATCTTCGCCTGTTGTTGTAACGTTCTCGTGCTTACAATCCTTAACTACAACCTTAACAGCACCGTTATCAAGAGCGGGCTCGAGAAGGATAGGTGTGTAGTTTTCATCAAATGTAAGAACGCTCTTTGCGTCTGTTACAACTGCGATCTCGTATGTACCAACCTTATCAGTAGGAACATTGAATGTGAGGTATGCGAGGTAACCTTCGTCCATAAGCTTATAGTCGAGGTCTGCATTCTCGAACATTGCTGTTACCCAGCTACCTGTCTTACCTGTGAGGTCATAACCGGAAGCTTCGCAAGACTTAAGGAAGTCACCTGTTGTATTGGAGAGGTCACGAACGCCTTCAAGGTCAAAGCCATCTTCTGTATCAAAGAGGCCGAGTCTTGTAGATTCGATTGTGAGCTCTTCGGGGAAAATCACGAAGAATCTTGCACTGGAGAGACCGTAGCTAGCGAAAGCTTCGCTTGCACCTGCAAGACCGAGACCAACTTCAACCTGGCTTACACCCTTGTTAACTGTTACTGTGTCAACAAATGCTGTAAGTGTGTCGAACTGCTTGTCCTCGTATGCGGGTGTGTTGGGGTCTGCTACAGCTGTGAGCTTAACAGTTGCTGCTGCAAACTCAACAACTTCTTCATTTTCATCAACTGTGTTGTCAACGTCGCAAACGATACCTGCTGTGAACTCGTCGCCCTCAGCTGCCTCGCCTACAAATGTGAATACTACATTTGCAAACTCTTCGCCTGTATAGTTAGCGTCGCCCTCAACGGTGATCTTAGCAACGCTGATGTCCTCACTTGCCTCAACACCCCATGCTGTAAGAACCTTCTTAATAGCACGTGTTGTGGAAGAGAGGCCGTATTCAACGTCGAATGTATAGCCGTCACCCATAAGGCTTTCAACTTCAGCCACGTCGAATTCTGTATTGTTATAATAAACGTAGAATTCACCATAGTAGAAGCCGGGGTTATTTGCTACAGATACAGCTGCAACTGCTTTAGCGTCTCTTGCCGCGGGGTCGAAGGACGCATCTGCAATTACAAGAGCAGGCTCTTCAGCCGCGTATGCCACCAGGGAAGGTGCCACCATGGAGACGAGCATTGCCACTGTAACTATAACAGATAATAGTTTTTTCATGGTATTTCCTCCTAAAAATATTAGTAATATCATTATACTTTCATTGTACAGAATTGTCAATAGATAGGTATGAATTTAATCACTATTTATAACTTTTAATTCATTTTACACAAAAAAATGCGGAGATTTTTTACACCCAAAATCTCCGCTATATAATATTATGAAGGTTTTTGATTTACAGCCTTACGTCCGTGAATTTTCCGTCTAAAAGAAGCTTTGCATATCTGAAACCGCACGATTTTGCCAGCTCAGAGGCCTCAAAAAACATAAATCCCAAGCTTTTTTCGTCGTGACTGTCGCTGGAAAACACGATCTCGCCGCCTATTTTATGCAACTCTCTAAGAAGAAAGTCCGCAGGATACGGGGCACTCCTCTTCCTTCGGTATATACCGCCTGTGTTTATCTCAAACAGGTTACAGTCCTGTGCAACTGCTCGAAGTGCCTCTATTGCGGATGCCCTGTATTTATAACTGTTTTCATCGAAATATTTATTTCCTTCGTTGAACTTTGTAACCAGATCAAAGTGTCCCACAATATTACACCCTGTTATTTTCGCGACATCTTTTACGCTTGCGTAATACGCTTCACAGTATCTGTACCAGTCTCCCGAAAAATATTTTTTAACAGCATTTTCGGCAATTGCATCAGTATAGTCCACAGAAACATATTCATCGCCGATTTTTATGTAGTGCATACTGCCGATCACGTAATCGTAGGGATATTCTATCATTTTATACATCATATCCTGCTCGATACCGAGATATATCTGTATTTTGTCCCTATATTTTTCACGAAGGCGCAGGATTTCGGAAACGTATTCTCCTGTCCCCTGCTCTGTCATGCAATTCGGCACGTCAAATGGGGCGTAGGAATGTCCCGAAAAGCCCAGAGACTTATATCCCATACTGACAGCGCGTTTAACCATGGCCTCTGCGCTGTCCACTCCGTCGCAAAAGTCGGTATGAGTATGAAGATTCGACAGATAGCTCACTTTGTCATCTTCTCCTGCTTCACCTTATGGTCGATAACGTGGCGGGAGGCAAGTTCATTCTTTATATCGTCGATATAGATGCCCATTTCTACCATAAGAACGAGAACGTGGTATACAAGGTCGGATATTTCATACACGGTCTCTGCCTTATCATCAGCCTTGGCGGCAATTATTACCTCCGTGCATTCCTCTCCCACCTTCTTAAGGATCTTATCAATACCCTTCTCAAAGAGATAGGTAGTATAAGAGCCTTCTTTCTTCTCTGTTTTTCTGCCCTCGATAAGACGGGCAAGGCCTTCAAGAGAGAATGCAGGAGCAGATTCGGGATTAGTATACAGATTATTAAAGAAGCAAGACTCCGCTCCCGTATGGCAGGCGGGGCCTGTTTTATTAACGTACACGGTAAGCGCATCGCAATCGCAATCCGTATCGATGCGACTTATGTACTGAACGTTGCCCGATGTCTCGCCCTTTCTCCAAAGCTCCTGTCTGCTTCTTGACCAGAAGCACGTTCTTCCTTCACGAATGCTTATCTCAAGGCTTTCGCGGTTCATATAAGCAACAGTGAGGACCTCCTTTGTAGTATCGTCTATTACAACTGCGGGGATAAGCCCCTTTTCGTCAAACTTAAGGCTATTGATGTCCATTTTATCTCCTTACAGGCGCATTGTGATTCCCTTTGCGCTGAGTTCTCTTTTCAGTTCTTCTATTTTTACTTCTCCGAAATGGAAGATCGATGCGGCAAGGCCTGCATCCACCTTTGGCAGTGCATTGAACAGCTCTGTGAAATGCTCAATGCAGCCTGCACCGCCGGAAGCGATAACAGGTACGTCTACAACATTGCACACAGCCTCCAGCATCTCAATGTCAAATCCGTTTTTAACGCCGTCTGTATCGATGCTGTTAAGAACGATCTCGCCTGCGCCCATTCCGACGCCTCTCTTTATCCACTCTATAGCATCCATTCCCGTATCGTCTCTGCCGCCGCGGCCGAACACTCTGAACTGTCCGTCCACTCTCTTGGCATCAACGGAGAGAACGACGCACTGATCTCCGTATTTTTTCGCCGCCTCTTCAATAAGCGCAGGACGCTTGATGGCGCCGGAGTTAACGCTGACCTTATCGGCTCCGCATTTAAGTACACGGTCGAAGTCTTCGATAGTATTGATGCCTCCTCCAACCGTGAGAGGGATAAATATCTTGCTTGCCACCTCGCACAGAATATCTGTAAAAAGCTCTCTTCCCTCAGCCGAGGCTGTTATATCGTAAAACACAAGCTCATCCGCTCCTGCGCGGCTGTAATATGCCGCAAGCTCAACCGGAGAGGAAACGTCGCTGAGTCCTTCAAAATTTACTCCCTTAACAACTCTGCCGTTTTTAACGTCAAGGCAAGGGATTATTCTCTTCGTTATCATTTTGCCACCTCAATTGCCTCTCTGAGGTCAATAGTTTTCTGATATATGGCACGTCCGAGGATAGCTCCGTACATATTCATTGAGCGAAGCTCCTCTACGTCACTCACGGTGGTAACTCCACCTGATGCGATGATATCAACTGAATATTTACTCATAAGGTCGCGGTAGAGCTCAACATTGGTACCGGAGAGCATACCGTCCTTGGAAATATCCGTGCATATGACCGTCTTGACCCCGGCAACCGTCAGTCTGTCAAAAAGATCGTAGCACGTAAGCTGACTTTTTTCGACCCAGCCTCTTATTGCCGCCATTCCGTCCTTGATATCTACGCCAACAGCAATATGCCTGCCGTATTTCTCAACCATATTGCAAAGAAAATCGGGATCTGTAACAGCCGCCGTTCCGATGATAACTCTTTCAACGCCTGCATCAAGGTATCTTTTAACAGTATCCTCTTGTCTGATACCGCCGCCAACCTGCACCTTAAGTCCGCAACTTCTTGCAAGAGAGGCAACAACAGACAGGTTAGGAGTCGTGCCCTCCTTGGCACCCTCAAGATCTACCGCATGGAGAAACTGCGCTCCCGCATCGGCAAACTGATAGCCCAAGTCCAGTGGATTATTTGAAAAGACGGTCATTTTATTATAGTCGCCCTTTTCAAGGCGGACCGCCTTACCTTCGTACAAATCTATTGCAGGAAAAATATACATAGCTACCTCAGATCTCACAGAATGCACGGAGGATAGACAGTCCTACCTCTCCGCTCTTTTCGGGATGGAACTGCGTTCCGTACACGTTATCTCTCTCAACAGACGCCGTTACGCTGACTCCGTATTCCGCCGTTGCGGAAACGTAGCTGTCGCACTCGGCACCGTAGTAGGAATGAACAAAATAAACGTGATCTCCCTCGTTTACATATTTATAAAGTTTGCTGTCCTTCTTCAGGGAAAGTGCATTCCAGCCGATATGGGGTATCTTAAGATCTCCCACAACATCGGAAAGAGGCATTATCTTACCGGGGATAAGGCCAAGTCCCTTGTGAACTCCGTATTCGTGGCTTTCGTCAAAAAGCATCTGCATACCGAGGCATATTCCAAGAAGAGGTTTACCCTTTGCTACCTCGCTGTACACCACCTTATCAAGTCCGCTCTCGCGAAGCTTTCTTGCAGCGTCCTCAAAGGCGCCCACTCCCGGAAGTATTATTCTGTCGGCACTTGCTATAACAGCAGAGTCTCCCGTTACCACAGCCTCCGCACCTATAAAGGCAAGAGACGATTTAAGAGAAAAAAGATTGCCGACGCCGTAATCTATTATTGCTATCATTACAGTAATCCTTTTGTTGAGGGAATTTCGTTTGCAAGGTCGGGGTCCAAAGCCACACACTGACGAAGAGTTCTGCCGAGTGCCTTGAACATACCTTCTATAATGTGGTGAGAATTGGTTCCCGCCATCTGAGTTATGTGAAGAGTGATACCCGCATTTCTTACAAATGCAATAAGAAACTCCTCCACAAGCTGACACTCAAAATCGCCCACTCTCTCCGTTGGGATAGATGCATTAAAGGAAAGATGGCTTCTTCCGGAAATATCAGCCGCGCACATAATAAGAGCCTCGTCCATGGGGAGAATGATATTACCGTAGCGCTTTATACCTCTCATTTCGCCAAGGGCTTCTCTGAAGATCTCTCCGAGGCAAATACCGATATCCTCTGCGCTGTGGTGGAAATCAACCTCCAGGTCTCCGCAGCAATCGACGGTAAGATCAAATCTTCCGTGGGAAGCAAAAAGGTTCAGCATATGATCAAAAAATCCGTTTCCTGTGCTGATATGATTATCTCCCTTTCCGTCAAGGCAGATCGCCGCCTTTATATCGGTCTCGTTGGTTTTTCTCATAGTTTCCGCTACTCTAAGCATATCAGTTTCCTTTCCCTGAGACTATATCTTCAAGTGTGCCGCAAAGCACGTCCATTTCTTCCTTTGTTCCTATGGTTATTCTTATATATTCCTTTATTCTTTCGCTTCCGAAGTGGCGCACAAGTATTCCCTTCTCCTTGAGAATCGAATACAGCTTTTCTCCGCACACTCCCGGATACGTTGCGAAAATAAAGTTTGCTTTGGAGGGGATTACCTTAAAGCCTGCCGCCGTGAGCCGCTGTGCGGTATACTCTCTTGTTTCGATTATTTTCTTTGCGTTATCAAAGTAGTATTCGTCGCTGTCTATTGCCGCCGCACCCGCTATCTGAGTCAGTCTGTTGATATCGTAGGGATTGGTGGAATATTTTATAAGCTCAAGATCGGCTATAAGCTCGGGGGATGCTATTGCAAAGCCAAGGCGAGCCCCTGCCATTGAGCGGGATTTTGAAAAAGTTCTTACAACTATAATATTATCGCACTCGGGCAGAAGGCTGAGTGCACTTTCTCCGCCAAAGTCAACGTACGCCTCGTCCACCATAACCACGCTGTCACGGTTAGCGAAAGCGATCCTCTTTATATCCTCAAGAGGAAGCATTATTCCCGTGGGAGCATTTGGATTGGCTATAACAACGTTCATGCCGCAAGACTCAAAAGCCTTTACGTCGACCGTAAAATCGTCCTTCAGAGCAATAACGCAGGAGGGTACACAGTGAAGCTGGGCAAAAACGCTGTAGAATCCGTAGGTTATATCCGCATATGCCATACCCTTTTCTTTATTGCAGAATGCCATAAAGCAAAAATTCAGTATGTCATCGGAGCCGTTTGACACGAACACCATATCCTCGCCAACGCCGTATCTTGCCGCCAGCTTCTCACGAAGCATCTTGCAGGTAGGATCGGGATAAAGGTTCAGGGCGCTGACAGCCTCTCGACTTACTGCATCCAGCACCCGGGGTGAGGGAGGATAGGGGGATTCGTTTGTATTAAGCTTTATATATTTTCTGTCTCTCGGCTGCTCGCCCGGAGTATATGCCTGAAGGCTCTGCAGTCGTGAACTTAAAAATCTGCTCATTTTAGTTACTTTTCCTTAAATCTTATTCTCGCAGATTCTGCATGGGCGCCAAGACCCTCGCTATCTGCGAAATATGCTACCTTATGGTATATCTTTTCAAGAGAGCCCTTTGTGAAATATGTAAACTGAGACTTCTTAACGAAATCGTCAACAGAAAGGGGGCTTGAGAATCTTGCCGTTCCGCTTGTGGGAAGAGTGTGATTGGGGCCTGCCATATAATCGCCCACAGCCTCGGGGCAATAGCGTCCCAGGAACACGCTGCCTGCGTGCTTTATCTTATCAAGATAATCAAAGGGATTATCCACGCAAACCTCAAGATGCTCGGGGGCAAGCTCGTTTGATATATCCACAGCCTCATCGATGGAAGAAACGATGATTATTCTGCCGTTATTATCTATAGATGCTCTTGCTATCTCTTCTCTTGCAAGTGTGGGTATCTGCTTCTCAAGCTCAAGAGACACAGCCTCTGCAAGGCTTTCGCTGTCTGTTACAAGAACCGCAGAAGCGTTCTTATCGTGCTCTGCCTGAGAAAGAAGATCTGCCGCAACGAATGCGGGATCGGAACCCGCGTCTGCTATAACAAGTATCTCGCTGGGGCCTGCTATCATATCTATTGCCACCTTACCGAAAACCTGCTTCTTGGCTTCTGCAACAAATCTGTTGCCGGGGCCTACTATCTTATCAACCGCAGGGACGCTCTCTGTTCCGTATGCAAGAGCGGCAACAGCCTGCGCTCCGCCTATCTTAAATACTCTGCCAACTCCTGCTATCTTTGCCGCCGCAAGGATAACGGGATTAACTCCGCCGTCCTTTGAGGGAGGAGTTACCATAACGATCTCCTCAACTCCTGCTATAAGTGCGGGAACACAATTCATAAGAACTGATGAGGGATATGCCGCCGTACCACCGGGAACGTACAGACCCACTCGATCAAGGGGAATAACTCGCTGACCCATAACGGCGCCGCCCTCGCCTGTCATAATAAATCCGCTTCTCTTCTGATTTTCATGAAAGGCCCAAATATTCTTTTTCGCTTCCTTTATTACCTCGATAAGCTCGCTGTCCACAGCCTCGAATGCTGCGTTTATCTCCTCCTCGCTTACTTCAAGTGAGGAAAGATCTGCTCCGTCGAATTTACTGCTGTATCGGTAAAGTGCCTCATCGCCGTTTTTTCTGACGTCGTTTATTATATCTGCAACTATATCCTCAACTCCGCTTGCAGAGCTCTCACGAATAAATATATCGTTTCCGCATTTGGAGTAGTCCATTATCCTTATCATTGATTTATCCTCAGATCCTTTCGCTGATCTTTTCCACCATTCTGTTTATCTCTTCTCTTTTGAATCTGTATGCTGATTTATTAGCCACAAATCTTGCACTTATGGGAACTATGGTCTCATAGGGCTCAAGGTTGTTCTCTGTAAGAGTCTTTCCCGTTTCCACTATGTCCACGATCACATCAGACAGTCCCAGAAGAGGCGCTATCTCGATCGAGCCGT
>JAFUMU010000015.1 GCA_017482495.1 Clostridia bacterium
GGTGATTCCATTCGTTTCGGTGCATCCAGCGCTCCCGAGGATGAAAAGGATCTTGATAAGGTATATTGCGACCTTGAAATGTATGCTAACTACGTTGACGGTTTTGTAGGCGAGCTCCGTGATTCTCTTACGGATGACGAGATACTTGCACTTCCCATGGGTGCATACCTTATGACACTTGAGGTTGGTATCCGCTTCCTTACAGACTATCTTGAAGGGGATACATATTTCCATACACGCTATCCCGGTCACAACCTTGACCGTGCACGTAACCAGCTTAAGCTTGTTTCAGACATGGATGCCAAGATGGATGAAATGAAGGCTATTGCAGCTAAATATATCTGATATTATACTGCTTGTATCTGAGGTGATATCATCTTGAATGGATACCGGCAAAACGGAGAAATTTATGGAAGCAAAATATCTCAGAGAAGCAGGAAATGCATTTGCCTTTGCAGCATCGCCTGTTGCATATAAAAGATGCAATTCAGGTCATATTAACGATACATATTTCGTTGATTGCGGAGAGGGTAATCCCAAGTATGTGCTTAACAGAGTCAATACGGAGATATTTACTAACCCCTATGAGTTGATGGCGAACCTTAAGGGAGTTTGTTCGCATGTGGCTAAAAAAATAGCAGCCGCGGGCGGCAATCCCGACAGAGAGGTAAGAACGATCATCGGTACAAAGGAGGGGGACGACTATTTTGTTGACCCTGATGGAGGATACTGGAGAGCATTTCTTGAAATAGAAAATGTAATAGCGTATGACTATCCCGATTCACCTGAGCTTTTTTATAAGAGCGCAGTTGCCTTTGGCAGATTTTTTAACCAGCTTGCAGACTATCCTGCGGAAACTCTTTATGAGACAATACCTAATTTTCATAATACAGTCAAGCGCATGAATGACCTTAAGCTGGCTGTTGAAGAAGATAGGGCGGGAAGGGCGTCTGAAATGCAGAGTGAGATAGAATTCGCGCTTTCTAAAGAACATCTTTGTTCATATATCCTCGACCGTGTGCATGAAGGTAAGTACAGAGTTTGTGTGACCCATAACGATACTAAGCTCAATAATGTACTTATGGACAAGGATACGGGAGAAGGAGTTTGCATCATTGACCTGGATACGGTAATGCCGGGAAGTGTTCTTTTTGATTTCGGTGACGCTATCCGATTCGGTGCATCTACAGCAAGAGAAGATGAATGCGACCTTTCAAAGGTGGAGCTGAGCCTTGAAATGTTTGATACATTTACTGAGGGCTTTGTAGGTGAGCT
Source organism: Clostridia bacterium (assembly GCA_017482495.1). GTDB lineage: Bacteria > Bacillota > Clostridia > Oscillospirales > CAG-272 > Avispirillum. Next base: position 1,276 of record JAFUMU010000015.1, read on the forward strand.
GAGAGAAGCTCTTAATGAGGACGAAATACAGGGGCTTCCCATGGGTGCATATCTCATGACCCTTGAGGTTGCGATCCGTTTTCTTGCGGACTATCTTAACGGTGATGTCTACTACCACATAAGCTACCCTGAGCAGAATAGGGACAGAGCGAGAAATCAGCTTAAGCTGCTTAGTGATATGGACATGAAAATGGAAGAGATGAACGAAATAGTCAGAAAATATTTGTGATTTTCAGGAGTAGTATATGGAACTTTTCAAGCCCGAAGTTGAATACTTCAGAGTTAATAACATTAAGGGCAATTTCTTCAGATATAACGGTTGGCCCACCGTTTGTAAGGATGACAGAGGCGTGCTTTATGCAACAGCATCCTCATACCGTATGTCCCATGTTGATCCTTGCGGTAAAAACTGTATGTATCTTAGCTTTAACGAGGGGAAGACATGGACACCTCCCATCGTAGTTAACGATTCATATATTGATGACAGAGATATGGGTATTACATATTGCGGTAACGGCAGAATGGTCATCACATGGTTCAATGAGCTTCACGAAACATACTGGGATCACCTTGACGGATGCACATGGTTCGACCGTGTTGACGTGCAGGTGGTAAACGGTATTTCCAAAGCTCTTCAGAAGCTTCCCAAGGGTACCTGCCAGAAGCTGGTTGGCGCGTATGTAAAGGTTTCAGAGGACTATGGCGTTACCTGGTCCGAACCTATTCGCGTTCCTCTTACCAACCCTCACGGAGTGTCTGTCTGTGCTGACGGAACACTTATATTCATGGGTAAAAAGATGGATCCCCATTACGGTACTAACGACCCGATCGTTGTATATTCCAGCTACGACGGCGGATATACTTGGGAGTTCACAGGGGAGGTTCCTCTGGGTGAGGGCCTTGACGGTTACGTAGATATGCACGAGCCTCATGCCATCGAGCTTCCGAATGGAAGACTTCTCGGTGCGATCCGTGTTCATAACGCAGAGTTTTTCTCTACATTTGTAACATTTTCCGACGATAAGGGTAAGACATGGTCAACACCTAAGCGTATCGGCGAACTTGACGGTGCTCCTCCTCATCTTATGGTCCACAGCAGTGGAGCAGTTATCTGCTCTTATAGCTGTAGAACATACGGTAAGATGGGAGAAAAGGCAGTGGTAAGCTACGATAACGGTGAAACATGGACAGAGGATTACGAGCTTGACCTGAGAGTAAGCCCCAATCAGCACGACCTTGGCTACCCCAGTACAGTAGAGCTTGAAGACGGAAGTCTTTATACAGTTTATTATCAGGCTTACGGCGATGAGGATATGACAAGCCTTTTGGCTTGCAGATGGCGCCTTAACGGTAAATAATTTAGTATTAATATAAGGAGAAAATTATGAAGATAATCACTCCCGAAGTGCAGTATGGCTTCGTAAATCAGCCCAAAGGCACTTTCTTTAATCACAGCGGATGGCCCAGCGTTTGTAAGGACGATCGCGGAGTTCTTTATGCAGGCGCTTCCTCTATGCGTCTTTCTCACGTTGATCCTACAGGTAAGAACTGTATGTGGCTCAGCTTCAATGAGGGTCAGACATGGACTCCTCCTATGATAGTAAATGACTCTTACGGTGACGACCGTGACGTTGGTCTTTGCTACCTCGGTGACGGCAAAATGGTTATGAGCTGGTTCACAGAGGCTCCTGCTGATTTTATGCAGGAGATCACCGAGTATGACTTCTACGGCGAAGCTGCGCATGAGCTTATCTGCGGATGGATCGATGCATGGAAGAAGCTTCCTCCCGAAGAGTATGCTAAGCTTGATGCATATTACGTAAAGGTTTCTGAGGACTACGGTGTTACCTGGTCTGAGCCTATTAAAATTCCTGTAACCTGTCCCCACGGTCCCTCCGTATGTAAGGACGGCACTTTGGTGTTTATGGGTAAGCAGTACTTTGATGAAAAGGCTATCAAGGTTTATTCAAGCCACGATAGCGGATATACTTGGGAATATACAGGAACAGTGTATCCTTCACCTGATATCGTAAATGATAATATGCATGAGCCTCACGTAGTTGAGCTTCCGAGCGGCAGACTTCTCGGAGCCATTCGTGTTCATGCAAGAGAGGGTAAAACAGCACCCGGAGAGCTTTATGCTATTTATATAACATATTCCGACGATAAGGGTAAGACATGGTCAACTCCTAAGGAGATCCCCGGTGTTGACGGTCTTCCTCCTCATCTTATGGTGCATAGCAGCGGAGCAGTTATTTGCTCTTATGTATGTAGAACCTCAGGGTATAGAAGTGAAAGAGCAGTTGTTTCCTATGATAACGGTGAGACATGGACTGAAGACTATGTTCTTGATCATAGAGTAAAGGGTTACCCTGATATGGGCTATCCTTGTTCTGTAGAGCTAAAGGATGGAGCTATCCTCACAGTTTATTATCAGCCTCATCCCGAAACATCGCACCCTTGCATTCAGTATGCAAAGTGGCGTCTTAACAACAAAGCATTACTAAATGATTAATTTTGGAGGATAAATTTATGGCAATCGGAGCAAACGATATTGTTAGAATCGGCATTATTGGTTGCGGCGGTATCGCAAACGGCAAGCATATGCCCGGACTTAAAACAGTTCCCGGCGTAGAGATGGTAGCATTTTGTGATATCATCGTTGAAAAGGCAGAGGCTGCCGCAAAGAAGTTCGGCACACCCGATGCAAAGGTTTATGAGGACTATAAGGAGCTTCTCAAGGACGAGACTATTGACGTAGTTCATGTATGTACTCCTAACCGTTCCCATAGCTTTATTACAGTTGATGCTCTTGAAGCAGGCAAGCACGTAATGTGTGAAAAGCCTATGGCTATCAATAGTGAGGAAGCTCTTAAGATGCTTGATGCAGCTAAGAGAACAGGAAAGAAGTTGACGATCGGCTACCAGAACAGAATGAGAGCAGATTCTCTGTGGCTCAAGGCTGCAGCAGATCGCGGTGATTTCGGCGATATCTATTACGCTAAGGCTACAGCAATCCGTCGCCGCTTCGTTCCCACATGGGGCGTGTTCCTTAATGAGTATGAGCAGGGCGGCGGTCCCCTTATCGATATCGGAACCCACGCGCTGGACCTTACTCTCTGGACAATGAATAACTATAAGCCCAAGTATTGCGTTGGTACAACATCCCATAACCTCCGTTACCTTGAGGACCAGGGTAATGCATGCGGCAATTGGGATCCTGAAAAATTTACCGTTGAAGACGCAGCATTCGGTTTTGTAGTAATGGAAAACGGTGCAACAGTATTCCTTGAATCATCCTGGGCTCTCAACTCTCTTGAGGTGAGAGAAGCGAAAACACTTATTTGCGGTACAAAGGCAGGCGCGGATATGATTGACGGACTCCGCGTAAACGGCGTTGATAACGGCAGAATGTACGTTAAGAATATCGATCTCTCCACAGGCGGAGTTGCGTTCTATAGCGGAAACTCCGGCGGAGCAGACTATGAGAGAGAGGCATATCAGTGGATCCAGTGCCTCCGTGACGATACAGACCCCGTTGTTCTTCCTGAGCAGGCATATGTTGTAACTCAGATCCTTGAGGGAATCTATGAGTCCGCTAAAACAGGCGAAGCATATTATTTTAATAAGTAATATAAGAGGTATATAGATTATGAAACTTTGTGTACTTGCAAATCTTTTTGGCGATCTTACACTTGATCAGACACTTGCAAAGCTGAAGTCACTTGGTGTTGAGGCAGTAGAAATTGGAGCAGGTGGCTTCCCCGGAAAGAATCAGTGCGATCCTGAGGTCCTTCTTAATGATGAAGCTAAGCTCCAGGAATTTGTTGATACATTTAAAAAGTACGATATCGAGCTTGCTGCTTTTGCTTGCCACGGTAACCCCGTTCATCCCAATAAGGAGATCGCTGAGTCCTTTGACCGTGATTTCAGAAACGCTGTTCTCCTTGCTGAGAAAGTAGGCGTAGATACAGTTATTACATTCTCCGGATGCCCCGGCGGCAGCCCTGAGGATAAGACACCCAACTGGGCAACATGTGCTTGGCCCGATGACTTCCTCGGCATTCTTGATTATCAGTGGAATGAGGTTCTTATTCCTTACTGGAAGGAAACAGCGGCTTTCGCTGAAAGCCACGGCGTAACAAAGATAGCATTTGAAATGCATCCCGGCTTCTGCGTATATAATCCCGAAACTCTTATGAAGCTTCGTAACTCAGTAGGTCCTGTGCTCGGCGCTAACTTCGACCCCTCCCACCTTGTATGGCAGGGAATCGATCCTGTTGCAGCTATCCGCTATCTTGGCGATGCTATCTATCATTTCCACGCAAAGGACCTGAGAGTTGATGATATCAACGCAAGTGTTAACGGCGTTCTTGATACAAAGCATTATACAGACGAGCTGAACCGCTCATGGGTATTCAGAGCAGTTGGATACGGTCATGACGTTAAGTGGTGGAAGGATATTGCAAGTGCTCTCCGTCTTGTTGGCTATGATAAAGTTATGTCTATCGAGCATGAGGATAGCCTTATGTCTATCGATGAGGGACTTTGCAAGGCTGTTGAGGTAATGAAGGAAGTTATTATCAAGGATCCTAAGCCTACAACTATTTCCTGGGCGTAAATATTTTAAAGGGCAGTTGAAAAACTGTCCTTTTTTTGTCCACAAACAAGCATTTGTGTGATATAATATAAAGTAATAATATTTTTGGAGAAATATATGAAACGTATTTTGTCATTTATAATACTTGCTTGTGTGACTGTGTCCTGCCTCAGTGGATGCAGCTTTGTACTTCCCGGACTTGAAACGCTTGAAAACGAGGCTGAGAATAAAGAGATAATTGAAGCTAAGTGGTTTGTCAAGGATGAGGATATAGAGGTCGAGGGGTTTAAAGCCGTGAATGACAGCAAGCTTCTTCAGTACAGTATGATAAACGGTAAGGAGAAGGAGCTTTATGATGTTATCAATGAAGCTATTCTCTCAGGTACTAACAGGCTGGATGTTGAAGGGAAGGGATATTCCGTTGAAACGGTGGAAAAGGTATTTTCGCTTGTGAAGGCAGACCATCCCGAATATTTTTATGTAACAGACGACTTTGAATATAAGTATTATGTAGGTGAAACTGACGTTACAATAATTCTTATAAAATTTACCGATGGTAAAGTGGTTGATGCCTTCGACGAAGACGGTAATATTGTGAGATGCGCCGATAGAGAGCTTATTGCTGAGAGAGTTTCGGATTTCAGAAAAAAGGTAACAGAGATCCTTGAGAAGCTTCCTGATGATGGGTCTCAGCTTGAGCTTGAAAAGTCTATCCACGACTATCTTGTTGATAATATTGAATATTACAGCGGCACTATTAATTTCGACGCTGTTCCACTTCCGGACTATATGAATGTGTACGGAGGGCTTAATGAAGGTATTGGTATATGTCAGACATATACTAAATTGATGCAGTATCTCTGTATCCTAACAGGTATAAATGCCTCTCAAGTAAGCGGGTATTCCCATGAGGGAGAGGCTCATATGTGGAACGTGGTTGAGATAGAAGGACAGTGGTATCAGCTTGATGTAACATGGGATGACCCTGTGCTTGCAGAGGACGTTGGTGAAGACTACAGGTGTTATGATTATTTCAACCTGACAGATCATGAAATACTTGCAGACCATACTATAGATGACGATTATAACTATATTCCTGCCTGCAAAAGTACGGAATGCAGACCTGAAAATTATTTCTATGTTAAATTCATGGGATATAATGCTGAGCCTGTTAATTTGGAGCTTATGGCTGACAGCATAGAGCAAGGCGATGAGGACTATGTTTATATCTATATGGGAGCAAGTGAGGTGAACGGAGACTACCTATCTAAATACTTTTTTAATTATGATTCACCGTTTAATGAGTATATAGATAAAAAGAATTATAGCTTTGAGCTGGGAGACAGGTATTTTTACAGCGATAAGTATTGCTTCATTCCGGTGGAGAGATGACCTGTTATCCTTGACATATACGTACTGATGTGATAAAATAATATGAATAAGTAACGACGGGAGAAGACTATGGAAGCTGTTGTAGACGGTATCAAAACCTCGTATATTGATGTTGGCAGCGGCGAAGCTGTTCTTATGCTTCACGGTTGGGGCTCAAAAAAGGAACTTTTTGATAATATAATACAGCCTGTAAGCGAGAAATATAGGGTCATCGCTCCCGACTTTCCAGGATTTGGAAGTACAGATGAACCGGGTGAGGTGTGGTGCGTAGACGATTTCGTTCGGTGGACAGTCAAGTTTGTCAGTAGCCTTGAGCTGAAAAAGATCATACTGCTGGGTCATTCATTCGGAGGAAGAGTTGTTATTAAAATGGCGTCAAGGGAAGACCTGCCTTTTGAGATAGATAAGATCATCCTTACAGGAAGCGCAGGAATCATGCCCAAACGCTCGCTTTCATATAAAATAAAGGTCGGAAGTTATAAGCTGGGTAAGAAATTCCTTATGCTTCCTCCTGTTAAAGCACTGTTTCCGGATGCTCTTGAAAATATGCAGAAGAAAAGGGGAAGTGCAGACTATGCGGCGGCATCGCACGTAATGAGAGGATGCCTTGTGAGGGTGGTAAATGAGGACCTAAGGGATTATTTGCCCGGGATCAAACAGTCAACACTCCTAATATGGGGTACTGAGGACGATGCTACTCCTGTGTCTGACGGAGAGCTTATGGAGAAGCTTATACCCGATGCGGGCCTTGTAAAGCTTAAGGGAGCAGGTCACTATAGCTGGCTCAATGATCCCTATACTTTTATTGCTGTTTTGAAATCATTTCTTAATATAGGTTGATTATGGATATATTGATTTTTGTATTGTTGATAGCGTCATTTCTTTTTGCTTTTGTAAGCGCATCTCTGAGGCAGATGCATATGTTTCAGCTCAATTCCTATAGCGGACTAAAGCATTTCCGATGGATGAAAAAGAATATAGGCGAGCTTGTAACATTTTTTATTGCATTTGTAATGCTTTTTGCAGTGGTGAAGCTTGAAGTCGGTAATGTGCTCAGAGTAATGACTGCAGTAGTGTTCGTGCTTTTCGGAATAGTTAATATTCCGAAAGGTAAGGCTAAAAAGCCCCTTGCCTTTACAACAAGGGTTATCAGAATGTTTGTAACAGAGGCTGTACTTTCTCTTGCGGTAATACTTGCGGCAACCTTTGTTTTGGGAAGTTTCGGCGTTTCTTACATAGTAGCTGTTTACGCAGTAACACCTCTTCTGATAATTTTTGCAAATTTTGTAAATTCTCCTGTGGAGGCTGGCGTAAGACAGTATTATATTAACGACGCAAAGAAAATGCTTGCCGGCTGTCCCGACCTTAAGGTCATAGGTATTACAGGAAGCTATGGTAAGACAAGTATGAAGTTCTTCCTTACCACTCTTCTTAAGGGGAAATATGACGTACTTATGACTCCTGAAAGCTATAATACCCCGATGGGTGTTGTAAAGACTATAAGGGGCTCTCTTAAGGGATATCACGAAATATTCGTGTGCGAGATGGGTGCAAAAAAGGTGCGCGAGATAGATGAACTGTGCAGGATAGCAGATCCACAGCACGGTATAGTTACCTCTATCGGACCTCAGCACCTTGAAACGTTTAAAACTGTTGAAAATGTTGTTAAAACAAAGTTTGAGCTTGCAGACTATGTTAAGAATAAGGGAAGCTGCTTTGTGAACCTTGACAACGAATATATAAGAGATAACCTTCCCGAAGACGTGGTTACATACGGTACTACCGAGGACGCTGATTATTATGCTAAGGTTTTAAGCGTTTCAAGACAGGGAACTAAGTTTTCCGTACGTTTTCCCGATGGTCAGGTTGTCGAATTCAACTCAATACTTATTGGAGCTCATAA
>JAFUMU010000016.1 GCA_017482495.1 Clostridia bacterium
CGGGTCGGTAGTGAATGACAGTCCGGTGGACTGTCAGAGCCGACCCTGACCGAGCCCGCAGGCGAGACCGACTCCCTATTCGTGCGCGAAGATTCATCCGGGTGGTTTTTCTTTTGGCAGTGATAGGGATTCGAACGGGTCGGTAGTGAATGACAGTCCGGTGGACTGTCAGAGCCGACCCTGACCGAGCCCGCAGGCGAGACCGAATCCCTATTCGTGCGCGAAGATCCGTCCGGGTGGTTTTTCTTTTGGCAGCCGAATAGGGATTCGAACGAAATATACGAAATAAAAACTTCAGGAGAAGCATATGATTACAGTATTTTGGGATTTTGACGGCACACTGGTATCTTCACCGCATATGTGGAGCTGCAGTATGCACAGAGCGCTTCTTGAAACAACACCTGAAAGCGGAGCAAGTATTGAGGATATAAGACGCTACACGCCGTATATTTTCACATGGAGCTATCCCGAAAGAGACTACAGCGCTTATAAGGGTGAAAAGTGGTGGGATTTTATGAATATGGGATTTTACCGTACATATACATCTCTTGGACTAACATCACAGCAGGCGCAGAGGGCGTCTTTGAGAGCGCGGGAGCTGATATTGCGGCGTGAAAATTACGCTGTATTTCCGGATGCCGCGGATACGCTGAGGACTGTAAAAGAGGCAGGAGGCAGAAATGTTATCCTTTCAAATAACATCCCTGAGCTTGAGGATATAATGAAGGATATAGGACTGCATGAATATTTTGAAGGCTTCGTGATCTCAGCCATAGAGGGCTATGACAAGCCGCGAAAGGAGCTTTTTGAGATAGCAAAAAGGCGCTTTCCGTCGGAGCGATATATTATGATAGGAGACAATCCAGAAGCCGATATAATGGGTGCAGAGGCTGTAGGAATGACTACTGTGCTTGTGCATAAGGGATATTGTCCCAAAGCTGACTATTGCGCCGATACTCTTTCACAGCTTCCCATCAAAGCTATTGTGGGACAGTGACACTTGAATATATAAAAAAGCATCCTTCTTGCCGTTGGGCGAGAGGGATGCTTTGCTTTATATGCATTATTTCTGTGCTTCTGCTGTTTCCTTGTTCTTATTGGGACGAACGAAGATAAAGCTGAGAAGAAGCGCAACTACGTAGAGTGCGATAGTTGCATAGAGAACTGCCTGGTAGCCTTCAGCAACGTTGTTTGCACCGAACTTACCAACGATAAGGCTGGCGAGGTTGTTACCTGTAAGACCTGCAAATCCCCATGCGGAAAGTGTGATACCGTGGATAGCGCTGATGCTTCCCATACCGTAGTGGTCGGAGAGAAGTGTGGGTACGTTTGAAAATCCTCCGCCGTAGCCTGCGTTTACTACCATAATAAGGATAACAACAAGTGCTGTGAGGATCATGTTGCCTGTGCCGTTAACGATACCCTTTGTAAGGATAACTGCTGCTGTGCAGATGATGGAGAGTGAGAAGATAACCTTGTAGATAGTGTTTCTGTCCTTGCACTTGTCGCCTGCTGCAGAGAATCCGAGACGGCCGCCTGCGTTGAATATAGCGGAGATAACGGGGAAGATAACAACGGAGAGACCGAGACACTTGAGGATGTACTTCTCCTGAGAGATGAGCATGAGACCGCATGTGATGTTGAGATAGAACATGAGCCAAATACCGATGTAGTTCATAATAGGTCTTGTCTTAAGGACCTCAATGATGCCGGGCTTCTTTTCGTCGCCTGAAGGCTCATGCCAATCGTCAGGCTTCTTGAGAAGCAGGTGACCTACGAACATCATAATGAAATAAATGCATGCAAGGATAAAGAACATCTTATAGATCGCTCCGTCGCCAAGCTTAGTAAGCATCATTTCCATAATAGGCGTAGCGATTGCCTTAGCCGCGCCAAAGCCTGCAACTGCAAGACCTGTTGCGAGACCCTTCTGATCCTTGAACCAAAGCATAAGTGTCTTAACGGGGGAAAGGTAGCCTGTACCGAGGCCGATACCCATTATAAGGCCGTAGCAAAGATAAATACCGATAAGTGCGATGGGGCTGCCCTGATGGTTGCCGCCGTACCAGATAAATGCGCCGGAGCCTGCCATACCTACTGCGAAGCAGATAGCGGCGATAAGGGAGGACTTGTGGATATCCTTTTCAACGATGTTGCCAAGGAATGCTGCAGACATACCGAGGAAGAAGATGGCAAAGGAGAAAGCCCATTCTGTTGCACTCTTGGAAAATCCAATATGCTCGCCGATCGTTCCGCTGAATGTGGACCAGCAATATACAGTACCGATGCTGCAATGCAGAAGCAGAGCAGGGAGAGCTGCGCGGAGCCACTTGTTGTTTCTCCAACCGCCGCTTGTTTTAACGTTTGTACTCATTGTAGAAAGCCCTTTCATATTCATTATTATACAAACTAATACTACCACCAAATTTAGGAAAATACAACAATCATTCCTACAAATATTCGGCAATTTGCGACTCTATATTTGGCTATTTTTGCGGGACCTTCGCCTGCTCCTCCATGGGGAGAAATAAAAAAACGGAGGTGATATGATAAAGAAAAAAGACATTAAGGAGAGATATGGCAATAAAATATTTGAAGGTTTTTCTTGATTGGAATGAGGTAACAAGCGAGCTTAATTACGAGGAGAAGGGCAGGCTTATTGAGGCTATGATAAAATATGCCAACGGAGAAGCAGATATTCAGCTTTCCGGAAACGAGCGTTTTCTTTTCGGCATTATGAAAAATCAAATCAACCGCGAGCATGAAAATTATGAAAAGGTTGTTGAGATAAACAAGATAAACGGTGCTAAGGGTGGTAGACCGAAAAAGAATATAAAACCGGAAGAAACCGAAAAAACCCATTCGGTTTTTGAAAAAGCGGAAATAAGC
>JAFUMU010000017.1 GCA_017482495.1 Clostridia bacterium
ACTTTTCCTTAAAAAGTTCCTCTTGGTTATATCAAATCACCCCAACTGTATTTGATGTATTATTCTGTCTTAACTATTTTGCAGTATCCAGTCGGCCCAGACGGCATAGTATTTGCTGATGAGATGGAAATCGTCGTGAGCATACTCTTTGGAGAGACCGCCAGTAGCATCATCGAAAATGGGATTGACATCCATATAAACGATCTTATCACCGTCGCACATAGCCTTAAGGTGAGCATTAAGCTCGTTAAGCTTAGCATTATTGTAGATACGGTCGGAATTGGAACGAGAAGTAGTTATGTGAAGATTAGCCTGAATATAGATAGTAGCCTCGGGCTGTTCTTCTCTGATTCTGTCCACAAGCTTTTTATATTCCTTAACGACGCCGTCAGTGGGATAACCCATTTCGTTAATACCAAGCATAACATATACTTTGTCATATTTTTTCAGTTTAAGTACATCCTCAAGCATCATACTTCCCATACGGGGAACGACAAGAGGCTCTTTGAAAACTCTGAAAACATTCATACCTCTTGAAGCAAAAACCGTTGCCTCACCGAGATCAGCATAAATGCTCATGCCTGCTGTTCTCGAATCACCTATAAAGAGACAGTTTTCAAATCTCTTTTCGCCCGGCTCGGGAACCTCGACAGGAGGTATTGTAGTAACAGGAGCGGTGGTATCAGGCACTGTCGTAACAGGAACTGTTGTCTCAGGTGCGCTTGTTACAGGCTCGGTCGTTTCAGGAGACTTCGTCTCTGCTTCAGGCTCAACAGTTGTGGCTTCCTCATCAGTTGTATCAGGCAGTGGAATTATTGCACCTTTGTTGGTTTCAAGAGGTCCGCTGCCCTTAAGTACATCGCTTCCATCTCCCTCATGCTTTGCGGCAATTGCAACAGCCACCGCAACTGAGACCGCAGCTACAGCAGCAAGGGCAACAAATGTCCACCTTTTTACAAAAGAACTTTTATTTGCCATCATTTACCTCCTCAGAGCTTAATGATTCTGCCTTCCCTGCGAGGAGCGGCTTCAGGAATTTCACAGTCTGCATAACCGAGTATACAGTTACCAATTCCAACATACTGAGCAGGAACTCCCCACTTCTCCATAAGAGCCTTGCCCTCATCGCTCTCAAACATCTGACGGGCACGGTGTATCCAGCAGGAGCCCAGTCCTATCTCATGAGCCGCATTGAGCATATTTCCCATAACAAGACAACCATCCTCAAAGCCCGTACGTACAGTAGGATCTGCGAAAACTATTACAACACAGGGGGCTCCGTAGAACGGATCGCTGTCTGTCTCCATGATCTGTGCATTCATTCTGGCCAAATGCTCAACCAGAGCTTTGTCTGTTACAGCAACCATAACAGCCGCCTGAAGATTGCGCCCTGAGGGGGCATAAAGACCGGCCTCAAGTACATAGTCCAACTCATTTTCCTTTATCTGCTCGTTCTTATAACGTCTTATGCTTCTTCTTGTAAAGAGCGTACTTTTCACAGCAACAAAAACCTCCCAATTATTGGATAAATATATGATAATGAAACGAAAACTCACTTTTGCGATTTTCTTATTCCGCAAAATGTGAGCTTTTTTTCTATATTACTACGAATATTTTAGCATAGCCCTTACAGCAATTCAATAGTTATTTTTATCAAATTTTAAAACATGGTTGATAATTTAATAATTATGTTGTATAATTTAGTCAGTTAAATTCTGAAAGCGTTATTTTCAAGCTGCGCTGTCTTTCAGAACAATTCCGGGCTAAGGCATACAAACAGCCCACGACCGACAATCAGATGATTCGGTCAATCATATCATTACGGAAAAAGGATCATAAAAATGGCTAAAAAGAAAATGGACTCCAAAATGGAATATCTTTTTAATGGTATTCTCAGTCTGACAACAGTGGAAGAATGCATGAGCTTTTTTGAAGACATATGCACAGTCACCGAGATAATAGAAATGTCTAAGAGACTGACTGCTGCAAAAATGCTCTCCGACAACTATACCTACACAGACATCATTGAAAAAACAGGACTTTCAACGGCGACCATCAGCCGCGTCAACCGTTGCCTCAAATACGGAAGTGACGGTTATACAGCAGTACTTCGACATCTTGACGAAAAGGGCGAGGATCCCTTCGATACAGAGGAATAACAATGGACATAGGAGCTTATCACGCCCTGTCCGCAGGCTATGACCGACTCAACTCAGAGACCGACTACTTAAGCTGGGCGGATTTCATTTCCGAATGCTTCAAAAAATTCAGTGAAATAGAGGTCAAAGAGGTGCTTGACCTTGGATGCGGCACAGGAGCAATGACCTTTCCGCTGAGAGAGCTTCAATACGATATGATAGGACTTGATATCAGCTATGAAATGCTTTCTGTGGCAAGAGAAACTGCAGACGAAAAGGGCATTGACGATATTTTATGGCTGTGTCAGGACATGAGAGATTTTGAGCTTTACGGAACTGTCCAAGGGGCAGTATGCGTTCTTGACGGTATCAATCATCTGTGGGGAGTGAGAGATCTTGAAAAGTGTCTCAAGCTGCTTCATAATTATATTGAGCCGGGCGGTGTGTTTGTTTTCGATGTAAATACACCCAAAAAATTTGCCACTTTTTACGGCGATAACGATTATATCCTTGAGGACGAGGACGTTATGTGCTGTTGGCAAAACAGCTATGACAGGCGACGCGGAATATGTACCTTTTATCTGACTGTGTTTGAGAAAAACAGCGACGGTACATGGCGCCGCACAGATACAGAGCAACGTGAAAGATGCTATACAAGAAAAAAGCTGGAAAATGCCCTCGAAAGCGCAGGATTCGAGGTTTGCGGATTTTTCGGCGGATTTGATCTCAGAGAGGCTGATGACAGCGACATGAGATGGTATATAGCAGCAAAAAGAAAATAATTATTAATTGAGGTTTTTATGAAAAAATTTTTGGCTGTAATTGCACTTGTAGCAATTCTTCTTACCGCATTTGTTTCCTGCAAAGGAAATGAAAACAATACCGACAGTACCGTAGGAGCAAAGCCTGATGATGTTGCAATGAAAACAGAAAACTTCAGCATCAATCTTGCTGAAGCTACTTACATATTTAACAGAACATATATCGAATTTGCCAACGAAAACTACCAGTTTATGAACTACTACGGCATCGATAAGGAAAAGTCTCTCAAGGAACAGATGTATACGGAAAGCAACGGCACCTCCTGGTTTGATTACTTCTTAAACGACGCAAAGGCATACATGCATAATATCCTTATTTACTGCGAGGCCGCAAATGCTTCAGGCCTGTCGCTGACAGATGAGGATAATAAGGAGATTGACAAGATCATCGAGGAATATTACACTGAGGCAGAGGGTAACGGTTATACTATTGAAGAATTCGTTTCCCTGCACTACGGAGCTATCGTTAAGATCGATAATATTAAAACCTTCATGGAGAAGGAAAAGCTGGCATTCAAGTATTACAACGGGCTTGTCGACGGATTTGAATTTACAGCCGAGGATGAGGACAAATATTTCAGCGAGCACCCTGAAGAGTTCTATTATGTAAACTACGTTTCATATACCTTTGACGAGGACGACGACCGAGACGCTCAGGCTAATGCCAAGGAGCTTTATGCGACCGCAGACAGCGACGCCTTTTATGCATATATTGAAAACTATGAAGAAAATGTTATAAAACTTGAAGAAAGCAAGCGTAAAGGCGCAACTGTAACTGACTTTTATGTAAAAGAGGAAGGCGAATTCAGCGATTGGGCATTCTCTGCCAAGGTGGGCGAAAGATATCTTAAGGAGGACGGAGCAAAGGGCGTTTATACAGTATATATGCTCACAAGCGAGCCCGCCATCCAGGATTATACTACTAAGGACATACGCTTTCTCCTTCTTACTAAGGACACCTACGAAACCAATGAAAAGACCAAGCGTAAGGCTGAGGAGATCATTGCAAAGTGGGAAGATGGCGAAAAAACTGCAGAGTCCTTCGGTAAGCTGGCGAGCAAATATAGCGAAGACGACTCATCCTCCGACAACGACGGCTTTTGTCCCTACGTTGATATGTCCATCCCTGTGCTCACAGAAGAGAGCACAAAATGGCTATTTGAAGAAGCAAACGTGGGAGAGCTAAAGCTTTTCAAGGGAGAAGGCGTTTACTACATCATGTACTATGAGAAGGAAAGCGATGTACAGTGGAGGGTCGTTGCCAACGAAGCACTGTGCCAGAACGCTTACAATGATGAAATGACACGTATCAACGCAGAATTCACAGTTACTTCCCTTGATGATATCCTTGAACAGATCGACGAATAATATTAAATTTTAATATATCAAATTTCCCGAAAAGGTACGGTTTTTAAAAATGAGCATCAGAATTGGTATTTACGGTTACGGTAACCTTGGACGCGGCGTTGAAGCCGCTATAAGACAGAACGAGGATATGGAGCTTGTGTGCGTTTTCACACGCAGACCTCCTGAAACTCTCACCGTCAGAAGCGAAGGTGTACCTGTTTATCATATTAACAAGGCGGCGGAGATGAAGGATAAAATCGATGTGCTTATCCTCTGCGGCGGAAGCGCGACAGATCTTCCCGTTCAGACTCCTGAAATGGCAAGACTCTTTAACGTTATCGACAGCTTCGACACTCATGCCAGGATCCCCCAGCATCTTGCAAACGTAGACGCGGCGGCAAAGGAGGGTGGCAATGTTGCCCTTATTTCCGTTGGCTGGGATCCCGGTATGTTCTCCCTAAACAGACTTTATATGGGCGCTGTCCTTCCCGAGGGAAAAGACTACACCTTCTGGGGCAAGGGCGTTAGCCAGGGACACTCCGATGCTATCAGACGTGTTGATGGCGTGCTTGACGGCAAGCAGTATACTATCCCCGTCCCAGAGGCTCTTGACGCTGTAAGAAGCGGTAGCGAGCCCACCCTTACAACAAGAGAAAAGCACACACGAGTTTGCTACGTTGTTGCAGAGGACGGCGCTGACAAGGCAAAAATCGAAAAAGAGATCAAGGAAATGCCTAACTACTTCGCCGACTACGACACAACAGTCAATTTCATCACAATGGATGAGCTGAAGAGAGATCACAGCGGTATCCCTCACGGCGGCTTCGTTATCAGAAGCGGCAAGACAGGCTTCGACAAGGAAAATACTCACATCATCGAATACAGCCTTAAGCTTGATTCCAATCCCGAATTCACCGCCTCCGTTATCGTGGCATACGCAAGAGCCGCTTACAGAATGGCTTGCGATGGACTTACAGGCTGCAAAACCGTCTTTGACGTTGCTCCCGTTTACCTTAGCCCCGATTCCCGTGAGGATCTTATTAAGAATTTACTTTGATATGTTGTTATTAAGGGGGAACCTCTCTTTCGCAGAGAGGTTCCCCCTTTGACCCCCTCCAGAGAACTTTGAATAGGGGTGAATATTATTTGGTGCAGCAAAACTTTGCGTCTTCCCGCCCAAATGCTATTGCATTTGGGTTAAGGAAAAGAAAAGGATATTGAAAAAGGAAGCTCGTTTCCTTTTTCAATATCCTTTTACTTTTCCGAGCGACCTACGGTCGCATACGGGAAGACTACCCTACCTTATACTGCTCCGAATACCGTTTCGCTTTAAATACCGTAGCCGCTTAAATAAGCGTTTGTTTAAAAGGTTTGGGGGGCGTGGGGGGCCTTTCCTTAAAAGGCACCCCACATAAAGACATAAAACCAATCTCTTATAAATTCTCGTTAATGTCCTCGCAAACCCTGATGAGGCGGTTTTCAGCCTTTTCGCGGTCAGCGGGATGGAGAGTCTTTTCGGCGTATTTAGCCTCCATCTTGTCGAAGAGCTCGATAGCATCATCGAAGCGGGAGATATAGCGAGTCATCCTAAAGAAATTCTTGTCCTTAAGAGTGCCGTATACGTAGTACACAGCGGTGACCGCAACAAAATATACACCGATAAGCACGAAGAGGAGAACAACGTTCTCGTTGTCGTAAGCGCTGAGAATAAATGAGATCATAATAGCGAAAATAACCACAGCTCCGATAGCGCAGGCAACACTTGCCTTCCTGCGGAGCTTTTTTGCTTCGTCTATCTTTTCCTGAGCGGCATAACGCTTTTCATACATTTCAAATGCTCTGTCGTGAGACTCATTCATGTGCTTCGTCTCCTTTCTCAAGCTCCTGAGCCAGCTTTACAAAATCTGCCGCAGAAAGCTTTTCTCCTCTGATATCGCTTCTCATACCCATTCTTTCAAGAGCCGCTTCAATCTTCGACTTATCGGAAATACCTGAAAGAGCGTTTGTAAGCGTTTTTCTTCTCATGGCAAATGCCGCAGCAATAAGCTTCTTCACCTTGGAAACGAAGCGATCAAGCGCCTCATCATCCTCGGGAAGACCCTCAAAGGCGTCTCTGATGCCGTTTTCATAAAGAGTTATCTGACAAACAGCACTTGTAACCTTAGGCGCAGGATAGAAGCATCCGGGCGATACGGTAAACAGCTTTTTTGCTGTACCGCAAAGGGCTACGGACGCAGTGATAGAACCATATTCACTGCTGCCTGCCTTGGCACAAAGTCTGTCTGCAACCTCGGATTGAACAAGGACCGTTATAGACTGCACCTGCGGCTTTTCTGAAGGCTTCATTCCTTCAAGAATAGCCATTAGGATAGGAGATGTTATGTAGTAGGGCAGATTAGCACACACTCTTACGGGACGTTCACCAAACTGTTCACGGAGAAACTCCGAAAGATCCAGCTTCATAAAATCCTCGTTAATAACTGTTACATTATCACAGTCACCCAGGGTTTCCGACAGCAAGGGAATAAGTCCGCGGTCTATCTCAACTGCAACGACCTTCGAAAAAAGCTCGGACAGCTCACGTGTCATAGCTCCCAAACCGGGGCCGATCTCAAGGGCACAAACGTTTTCATCATCGCATGGATATCCGCCGCCCCAGCCGGGATCGGCACCCATAGCAGAGGAGCCTGCTATTCTCGCGGGGATATCGGCATTAATAAGAAAGTTCTGTCCGAAGCCCTTTTTAGGCGCAAGAGAGTATCGCTCAAGCAGCTCTCTTACGTATGCGGGGTTACAAAGATTCATCAGCCGATCACCGTTGCTGTATAGCTTGTTGTGAAAGACTCGCCGGGCTGAAGAAGTCTTGCATATTTCTTTGTCATAAATTCGCTTGTTTCATCGATGCCTGCGGGAACGCCGTTCCAGGGCTCGAGGCAGATAAAGGGTGCATCAGCCTTAATGGGTGTCCAGATGCCGATGCAGTCGAAGGAATCAAAATCAAATCTGATACCCTTACCGCTCTCGCGGTTTACAAGCTTAACGCTCTTCTTATTAAGGCCCTCAACGATAATAGCATCGTTGTCATAGTCGGAGTAAACAAGCTTCAGCTCGTTATTAACGATCTTGTTAAGAGGCTTATTTGCAGGGTTTCTGTAGCCCTCGGGAAGGTCTACATTAACGTCTGTAGCACCCTCTGCGTCCTCAAAAATGATGCTGTAATCCTCAAAGGATTCGCCCTCGTTCATAGGACAGTTGAATGCAGGGTGACCGCCGATACAGAAGGGCATGGGAACGTCTCCCTTGTTTTCAACGGTATAAGCTGTTGTGAAGCTGTCGCCCTCAACGCTCTGAGTTACCTTAAGATTGAAGTTAAAGGGATACATCTTCTTTGTTTCCTCATTTGCGCCATACTGAAGAACTACCTTGTCGGCTGTAACCTCTACAGGTGCAAATTCAGCATTTCTTACAAAGCCGTGCTTTGTCATAGGATATTCAACGCCGTCGAAAATGACCTTATCGTTTAGAGGTCTGCAAACAACGGGGAAAAGGCAGGGAGCCTGTCCGCCCCAATACTTGGCGTCGCCGCACCAAACATAGTTCTTACCGTCAACAACAAAGCTTGTGAGCACTGCGCCCTTGCTTGTTACTTTCGCTTCTGCGCCGTTCTTAGAAATTACAAATTCCATAACATCCTCCGCTTAATTAATTTTTTGAAGGTTTCTTAGTGGGGTGCGGGGGAGGCCTTCTTTCCTCAAAAGAAGGTCTCCCCCGCAAAAATAACTCTTAATATGCCATCTTCTCTGTGAGATAGGACTTGAGCTCTGCGATGGGAAGGCGAACCTGCTCCATTGTGTCTCTGTCACGAACTGTTACACAGCCGTCTGTTTCACTTTCGAAGTCGTATGTGATACAGAAGGGAGTACCGATCTCGTCCTGACGGCGGTAACGCTTACCGATGGAGCCTGTCTCGTCGAAGTCAACAACGAAGTCCTTAGCAAGCTCGCTGTAAACCTCGCCCGCCTTATCGGAAAGCTTCTTGGAAAGAGGAAGAATTGCTGCCTTAACAGGTGCAAGAGCAGGATGGAAGTGCATAACAACTCTTACGTCGTTCTTCTCTGCGTCTACAACCTCTTCGTCATATGCCTCAACAAGGAATGCAAGAGCTACACGGTCTGCACCGAGGGAGGGCTCGATAACGTAGGGGATATACTTCTCGTTTGTCTCGGGATCGAAATATTCCATAGACTCGCCGCTCTCGTTCTGATGAGCTGTAAGGTCGAAGTCTGTTCTGTCAGCAATACCCCAAAGCTCGCCCCAACCAAAGGGGAAGAGGTATTCAAAGTCGGTTGTTGCCTTGGAATAGTGGCTGAGCTCTGCAGGATCGTGGTCGCGGAGCTTAAGGTTTTCGTCAGCCATACCAAGGTTGAGAAGGAACTGATGGCAGTATTCCTTCCAGAATGCAAACCATTCAAGGTCCTCACCGGGCTTGCAGAAGAATTCAAGCTCCATCTGCTCAAATTCACGGATACGGAAAATGAAGTTACCGGGTGTGATCTCGTTTCTGAAGGACTTACCTACCTGGCAAACGCCGAAGGGAAGCTTCTTTCTTGTTGTTCTCTGTATGTTCTTGAAGTTAACGAAGATACCCTGTGCTGTTTCGGGACGGAGATAGATCTCTGTTGAGGAATCCTCTGTTACGCCCTGGAAGGTCTTAAACATCATATTGAACTTACGGATATCTGTAAAGTCGGACTTGCCACATCCGGGACAAGGAATACCCTTTTCACGGATATATGCTGTCATTTCTTCGTTGGACATAGATTCAACGATCATGGAAATACCGTTTTCTGCGTTCCAGTCCTCGATGATCTTGTCAGCTCTGTGACGCATCTTACAAGCGCGGCAGTCGATAAGGGGGTCGTTGAAGTTTACAACGTGACCGCTTGCTACCCAAGTCTTGGGGTTCATAAGGATAGCTGCGTCAAGACCTACGTTATATTTACATTCCTGAACGAACTTCTTCCACCAAGCTCTCTTAACGTTGTTTTTGAATTCAACGCCGAGGGGGCCGTAGTCCCAGGAGTTTGCAAGGCCGCCGTAGATTTCGCTGCCGGGATATACGAAGCCTCTGTTTTTACAGAGAGCAACGATTTTGTCCATTGTTTTTTCTGTGTTTTTCATTGCCATTGTTTTATAGTGTCCTTTCGGTTTTTAACTTGATTTATCTAAAATTATAGAAGATCTCCATAGCCTCGTTTGTATCGGGCATATAGAAAGCTTCTTTATTAGCTGAAGCTGAAACAAATCTGCCGGGATAAACAACCGTCTGTTTACCCATCCAGGAATAAGCTCGGATAACGTCGCCGTTTTTAGCGATATCGGCAGACTGGATATTTGTTTTCATTTTACTTTCAAGGCCTCTGATAATATTCTGCATAGCGTTATCAGAGGAGCTTGAAATATTATTGAGCACTCCGTTTACGAAGCTTGCAAGGATAGTCATTTCCTGATCCACACCGTCAGAATAATCGCTATAGAGCAGTGCCACGCCAAGCTTCTTTGAAAGCTTAACGGATTTTGCCGCATCAAGCTCGTTTGTTATAACCACTTCGGGCTCTGTTTCGGAAGGGTCAGCCTCCGTTGCCTGCTCTGCAGGAGCAGCCGCGTCTGTTTCAGATGAGCTTGTGTCCTCTGTTTCTTCTACGAAGGTTACGTACTCCTTGCCGTCATATCCGATGGGCAGGGGCAGCTCGCAGGTTACGGCGCCGATAGACGTTGCAAGAGAAGGAAGGTCGATGGCGTTCATGACCGTATAATAGTCAATATCAAGGCCTATCATAGTGCCAACCTTTTCGCAAAGGAAGTCGATTCCGTAC
>JAFUMU010000018.1 GCA_017482495.1 Clostridia bacterium
ATTGAAAAAGAATACAGGATGTAGTATAATGTATGATAATGATATTTTATATAAATTTGCGGGAGGATATTTTGAAAAAAAGTGTCTTTTTAAAGGTCCTGTGTATAGTCTCTTCCATTTTTCTCATATTAGGAATTGCCCTTGTGGTGTATATATACAATCTGCTTGTAAGGTATGAGGCATCACAGCCTGAGAGAGTAGTAGAAGCGTTTATAGACGAAATGGAAAAGCGTGCCTTTGAGGGTACGGTTGAAGAAAGGATATCCTTCGACGGATATGAGCCTCCTACCTCTGAGCAAAAGGAAAAGGAGATATCAGCTTATATCTCCAAGCTCAAGGGAGAATTGCGCTATGAAGAGGTGCCCGGAGTGACATCAGGACTTGTTTTTAATATAAAAAACGAGCAGGAGGTGCTGGCAACGGTAACTCTTGAAAGCAAGAATACCAAAACAGTCCTTATAGTATTTAATTTTGAGGATTGGGAGATAGTGGATATTTCTCCTGCAATAATAGATAAAGAGCTTGAGCTTCCTGCATCAGTTGTTCCCAGTATCAAGGGTTCTGTTATTCCCGGTGAGAAGAATCCCGAGACAGGCAACTATGTTTACCCCATCTGTTCACTTACTACACCGGAGATAATACTTACAGACCCCGCAGGCAATAAGGTCACATACGATACCAAGAAAAAGACAGTGACCTATGGCTATACAGTTTCCATCCCTTCCGACTATAAGCTATATGCTGACGGAACTGAGGTGGACTCTAATATAGCAACAAGTGAGAAGAACCCTGAATTCGAATACGTATCCGTATACTGCGATTCCATGCCCGCACAGCTTACATACGATATGTATTTCCTTTCCAACAGCGTCGAGCTGAAGGTTGAGGATAATGCGGGCAACGATGTTCCTTTTGAGATGGAGAACAGAAGCGTTACCATAGTGGGACAGTCCGGTGCCGAAAGTGTGCCTGCCGAGATACTTGCCCAGATAGACGTTCTTGATGCGGCAAAGCAGTGGAGCCGATTTATGACAAAGGACCTTGCGGGAACCAACTACGGATATTCCACCATTAAAAAGCTTCTTATAGAAGATTCCTATCTTCAGGGTGTTGCATGGAAATGGGCGACAGGTATTGATATAACCTTTACAAGCATACACACCCTCGGTCCTACACCCTTTATTGAGGAAAGTGTTTCCAACTATATAAAATACAGTGACGATTGCTTCTCCTGCGATGTGAAGTTTAAGAAGCACATGATCCTTTCAACGGGAGCTCATGTATATGACCCTATGGACAGTACTTTCTATTTTGTGAATATTGCAGAAGAGGGCGAGGAGCCTCAGTGGAGGATCGCGGATATCAGAGAAAATGTAAATACGGAGGCTGAATGATGGATAAGAAAAAGAATACAGCTCCCTCTCAGGAGAACTTTAAGAAACCTGTAAGGAAGTCTGCCTCCAGAGAGATTTATGAAATGGCTAATACTGCCGAGCTTGAGAGGACCCTTATTACGGCGGCTATGCCTCCGAAAAAGAAGCTCGGTGCTGATGCGGAATTTGCTAATCCCAAAACGCCTGTACGACCTAAAGCATCACAGGCAAAGGCGCAGACTCCCGCTCAGCCTAAGATGGCTCAGCCCAAGGTGCAGACTCCCGCTCAGCCCAAAACGGCTCAGCCCAAGGTGCAGACTCCCGCTCAGTCCAAAACAACTCAGCCTAAAGCGCAGACTCCTGCTCAGCCCAAAACGGCTCAGCCTAAAGCGCAGACTCCCGCTCAGCCTAAGACGGCTCAGCCCAAAGCGCAGACTCCCGCTCAGCCTAAAGCGCAGACTCCTGTGAAAAATATATCTCAGAGTATTCCTGCGGTAAGAAAAGATCCTGCTTCCGAGGAGGCCGTTAAGATTAGCCACCCGAGGCGCTCTCACAGACCTGATCCCGAGAGGATCATTTCTCCCGAAATGCAGCGAAGACGTGAAACTGTTACAAAGTATGGCTCGCGCAAAGGTTCTTCCTGGCCTTTGAGGATCGCACTTGGTTTCGTTCAGTCCATCGGTATTCTTCTTGTTGCAGTGATCATTCTTGTAGCATCAGTATTTGTAAGTCTAAAGCTTGTATGCAGTGATATCTCTCCTGCGGCGAAGGAACTGCTTGTAACCACGCTTCTTGAAACAGGTCAGATGAAGGGTGTTGCATCCCTGTTCCTGTCTGCTGAAGAGATACAGCAGATAGTTGACAGCAACGCCATGCCATCCTTTGAGGCGGATGATATCGATACATCCCTTATTCAAATCGATAAAAACAATACAGGTGATGAGGAGCAGGCAGATATTGAGATCGTTGAGATATCGGGAAGGACCTTCTACGGAACGCTTCTCATAATCAAGGATCCCTCAAGAGTTGAGCTTTCAACCATCTATCCCTGGAGAAAGGAAGGCGTGCCCCTGGACGTCCTTGTAAAGGATGCAGGAGCAGTTGCCGGTATTAACGGCGGACTTTATAATTCCGGCAATAACTCGGGAGGTAATCCTTACGGCGTTGTTGTATGTAAGGGTGAGATCCAGTATAATGAGCCTCAGCAGTATCCGGGATTTGTGCTTATCGGATTTACAGAGGATAATATTCTTGAAATAATACCCATCGACGGCTATTCCAAGCAGGACATAATCGACCTTGTTGAAGAGAAAAAGATAAGAGATGCCGTTTGCTTCCAGGAGGAGGCAAGCGATAAAAATAACCATTTCGTTCAGCTTGTTATCAACGGCGAGGCAAGAGATATGAACGGTATGGGAAGCGGACTTAACCCCCGAACAGCCATCGGACAGAGAGCAGACGGAAGCGTTCTTATGCTTGTTACCGACGGACGAGGCAAGGCGGGCCACCTTGGCGCATCTGCCTCCGACCTTATAAACGTTATGGTAGAATACGGTGCAGTTAACGCGGCGAACCTTGACGGCGGCTCATCCTCCTGTATGTACTACGAGGACGACTACCTTATGACAAGCGTAACCTTCTATCATTCCAACAGCTCATGGAATCTTCCCCTTGCTTTTGTTGTAAAATAGATCCTATCCCCTTGATTATGGGGTGACGGTGTGATAAAATATAATCAATCAAATACAAAGGAGACTAAAGCCAATGTACTATATCGGTATTGACCTTGGCGGTACTAACATTGCCGCAGGTATTGTAGACGAAAACTACAATATCGTTAAGAAAGCAAGCACTCCCACAAACTCTGTAAGAGAAGCAGACGAGATCACAGCGGATATTGCAAGCCTCTGCAAGAAGCTTGCAGGTGAAATGAATATCACAATGGATGATGTTGGAAGCATCGGTATCGCAACTCCCGGTACAGCAAACTGCGAGACAGGCGAGATCATCTATGCTAACAACCTCCCCTTCAGCCACTATCCCATGCAGGCAAAGCTTTCCGAAATGCTCGGCACAAATAAGAGAGTATACATAGAAAACGACGCAAACGCGGCGGCTAAGGCAGAATCTGTTGCAGGCGCGGCTAAGGGCTCAAAGTATTCTGTTATGATAACACTTGGCACAGGCGTTGGCGGCGGTATCATCCTTGACGGTCAGGTATATTCCGGTTTCAACTTTGCAGGTGCAGAGCTTGGACATACAGTAATCGTTAAGGACGGCAGACAGTGCACATGCGGAAGAAAGGGCTGTTGGGAGACATACAGCTCTGCGACAGGTCTTATCCGTACAACACGTGAGAAGATCGAGCAGTGCAGACGTGAAGGCAGATACACAGTTATGGAAGAGATGATAGGCGGAGACCTTGCAAAGACATCAGGAAAGACAGCATTCAAGGCAATGCGTCAGGGGGATGCGGCAGGTGCTGAGGTAGTTGATGAGTATATTTCCTACCTTACAACAGGACTTGTTAACATCATCAACATCTTCCAGCCCAACGTTCTCTCTATCGGCGGCGGTATTTCCAACGAGGGCGACTCCCTTATCGAAATGCTCCACCACAGAGTGTTCGCTGAAACATATTCCAGAGACGGCACACCTCAGTGCGAGCTTAAGATCGCAACTCTTAAGAACGACGCAGGCATCATCGGTGCCGCAGCTCTCGGTATGTAATTACTTAATAAACAAAAGGACTGCTGCATTTGCCTGTGGCAGTCTTTTTTCTTGACAATATGAGCGCAGTTTGGTAGAATCGTATAAGAATAAAGTATGACGAGGTATATATGAAGGAAATCAAGCAGATAACCAGCTTTTCCGTTGACCACGATTTTATCGTGCCCGGATTTTACGTTTCCCGCCGTGACGGAGACATTAATACATACGACCTGCGTACTCGCCGTCCCAACTGCGGAGATTATATGGATAATTTAACTATGCACTCCGTTGAGCATATGCTTGCAACGTTTTTGCGAAATTCCGAATATTCCGACAGAGTTATATACTTCGGACCTATGGGATGCCAGACCGGATTTTATCTCCTTATGAGAGACACAAGCGACAGCGAGGCATACGCCCTTACAAAAAAAGTGCTTATGCAGACAGTAGAGCACGAGGGCGGAATGTTCGGAGCAGAGCGCAAGGAGTGCGGCAACTATAAGAATCTTGACATAGACGCGGCAAAGGCTGAATGTTCTAAGTATCTTAGCGCCCTTGAGGCAAGAGAAAAGGTGAAAGGCGAGGATTTTTCTTATGACAAAAATTAACACCATCGGCGTTATCGCCGCAATGCAGATAGAGATAGATGCCCTTAAGGAGCGCCTTGAAAATAGCGAAACTGTTACATATAGCGGTATCGACTACGTTTGCGGAAGCCTTCACGGCAAGAGAGTTATAGCGGCTAAGTGCGGTATCGGCAAGGTCTTTGCGGCAGTTTGCGCACAGACAATGATCATTAAGTTTGCCCCCGATTGCATTATCAACACAGGCGTTGCGGGAGCTCTTAATCCTGATCTTCATATAACGGACATTGTTATCGGAGAGAGAACCGTTCAGCACGATATGGATACATCCGCCATCGGCGACCCCGTAGGTCTTGTGTCCGGCATCAACGTTGTGTTCTTTGACAGCGATAAATACGTTGTTGAGACTATCGAAAAGGCGGCAAAGGAGCTTCAGCTCGTTAATATGCGAGGCACCGTTGCCTGCGGCGACAGATTCGTTTCCGACAGCGAAACAAAGAAAAAGATTGTTGAAAACTTCAGCGCAGATGCCTGCGATATGGAAAGCGCGGCTATGTCCCACGTTTGCTATATCAACAGCGTGCCCTTCGGAGCAATCAGAGCTATTTCCGACGGAGCGGACGGAGATGCGCAGATGGACTATCCCACATTCGCTTCCCTTGCGGCGGAGAGGGGAATTGCTCTCACAGATAAGTTTATCGAGATAGTTTAATATAAAAATAAAAGCCACCGAGTTGTATCGGTGGCTTTTTGCTGTATTTAAAGAATATATTCGGGTGCCTGAGGTGCCATATAGTTAAGGGGATTGGTCTTTGCGCCGTTCTTTCTTATTTCAAAGTGCAGGTGGTTGCCCTTGGAAAATCCTGTTGTTCCAACCTTGCCGATGGTCTGTCCCTGAGAAACCTGCTGACCTGCGCTGACGAGAAGTGCACTGCAGTGAGCGTAGAGGGATGCCATACCGTTGCCGTGGTCAATAAGTATGTAGTAGCCGTAGCTGTCATGCCAGCCTGCTACAAGAACGGTACCTTCATTTGTGGCATAAATGGGTGTTCCTGCCGCGATTGCAATATCAAGGGCATAGTGAGGCTTGTTGTTGGGGTCGCTTCCGCCGAATTTGCAGGTTATAAATCCCTTGCCTGCGGGGAGAGGCCACTGATACTCTCCCGTGGCAACAACCGGTGAAGAGTTTTTGTCCTGCAGGCTTTTAAGATATTCAGTGAGCTTTTTGTCAAGCTCTGCTTCCGCGGCTGCTGCCTTGTTATACTCCTGCTGGTATTTCTCCTTGTCCGAGGCAAGCTGATCGATATATTTCTGAGCATCCTGTGACAGCTTTTCTGTCTCAGCCTTGTCCTTTTCAAGAGATGTCAGGGTCTGCTGCTGAAGCAATACTGTATTCTCAAGCTCAGCCTTTTTATTATTAAGCTCGGTCTTTTTCTCGCTGTATTGGATCGACAGATTTCTGTCGTATTCGATCATTGTGTTGATATGCTCAAGTCTTGAGAAGAAATCTGCGATACTTGTAGCGCCAAAGAGCATTTCGAGAAAGCTCACTGCAGAGCCCTCCTGCATCATTCGCATTCTTTTGGTAAGCTGTGCGGAATACCTTTCCACTTCAGCCTCGCAAGTCTTGATTCCTTCTTTCGTTTCTGCAACGACCTGGTCAAGTTCCTTTACAAGGGCCTCACAGGCTGCTATCTTTGCCTCGATAGTGTACAGAAGCGTATCAAGATGAGCTTTGTTTTCAGCCGCCTTGCTTGCTTCGTTTTTGTTAGCATTGATCTTATTCTGAAGCTCCTTCTGAGTTTTCTCATACTGAGCGATCTGTTCTTCATATTTTTGTACGGTCGCGTCTGCGGCGGCCGCGTGGGGTGCAAGGAAAATACCTGCAGAGAGAACGGTGCCTGTTACAATTACGGCTGACATCATAAGGCTGACAGCTTTTTTGACAGAGTGTTTTATCTTCATCATTATCTCCTTTGCTTCCTTAGTTTCTTTAAATACTTATACATTATATCACATTTATACCGTTTTGTCAAAGTCCGAGAAATAGAAATCCCTCTGCTCCACTTTTGATTATTTGGTAACTTCATATAAAAATAAAAGCCGAACGAATCTTCGTCCGGCTTTTTGCTTTATTCAAGCTCAAATGCGCCTGTATAGAGCTGATAGTATTTGCCCTTTTCTGCGATGAGGCTGTCATGGCTTCCTCGCTCGATTATGCGTCCTGCTTCAAGTACCATTATAACATCTGAGTTTTTAACCGTTGAAAGTCTGTGGGCTATAACAAAAACTGTTCTGCCCTTCATTAGCGCATCCATACCCTTTTGAACGATTGCCTCTGTTCTTGTATCGATAGAGGAGGTCGCCTCATCAAGTATCATAACAGGCGGGTCTGCAACAGCGGCTCTTGCTATAGAGATAAGCTGTCTCTGACCTTGAGAGAGGTTGGAACCGTTACCTGTAAGAAGGGTGTTATATCCGTCGGGAAGACGGGTGATAAAGTCGTCTGCACCTGCAAGCTTTGCTGCGTTTATGCATTCCTCGTCGCTTGCGCCAAGGTTACCGTAGCGAATGTTATCCATAACAGTTCCCGTAAAGAGATTGGTCTCTTGGAGAACAAGACCCAGAGAGCGACGAAGGTCGGACTTCTTTATCTTATTGATATTTATGCCGTCGTAGCGTATCTTACCGTCGGCGATATCGTAGAAGCGGTTGATAAGATTGGTGATGGTAGTTTTACCTGCGCCTGTTGCGCCTACAAAGGCTACCTTCTGGCCGGGCTCTGCGTAGAGAGTTATATTATGAAGAACAGTTTTTTCTTCGGTATATCCGAAGTCAACGTCGTCAAGAACAACGTGACCCTTCAGGCGAGTATATGTGAGAGTGCCGTCACTATGAGGATGCTTCCAAGCCCACATACCTGTGTGATGATCGCTTTCTGTTATATTGCCCGCTTCATCAACTGTGCAGTCAACAAGAGTCACATAGCCCTTATCCTCTTCCTTTTCACTGTCCATAAGGGAGAAGATACGCTCTGCGCCTGCCAGCGCCATTGCTATAGAGTTGATCTGCTGTGAGAACTGATTGATATTACTGGTAAACTGCTTGGTCATATTGAGGAATGGGATAACGATGTCGATGGTAATGACGCCGAATCCGCCTGCAATAAGAGTTGAGATGCCCAGATTGGGAACGTTTGAAAGAAGAAGCACGCCGCCAACCGTTGCGATAATAACATAAAGAATGTTTCCGATATTCATAACTATGGGACCAAGGCAGTTTGCAAAGGCGTGAGCCTTGAAGCTGTCTTCAAAAAGCTGCTCGTTAATGGTATCGAAATCCTCTTGACATTTTTCCTCGTGGCAGAAAACCTTTACCACCTTCTGCCCGTTCATCATCTCTTGGATATATCCCTCTGTTTTACCCATTGCTGCCTGCTGACGCATGAAGTATTTTGCGCTGCCGCCGCCTACATTTTTCGAAACGGTGAACATAAGAACAACGCCCAAAAGTACAAGTAGGGTCATCCAGAAGCTGTAGTAGAGCATGATGCCAAGCACGCAGACAACGATAACAGATGTCTGGAGCACTGAGGGAAGTGCCTGAGAGACAAGCTGGCGGAGAGTGTCGATATCGTTGGTATAATGGCTCATTATATCGCCGTGCTTGCGAGTATCGAAATATTTAATGGGAAGATCCTGCATCTTATCAAACATGGCGCATCTCATTTTATTCAGGAAGCCCTGAGTGATGTATGCCATAAGCTGTGTGTACAGAGTTACTGAAACGATGGACACAGCATAAAGTCCCACAAGGATAAGGATCTTTGGAATGATGACCTTGGAGGCGCCTTCCCAGTCGCCTGTTGTATACCAAATCTGAATATCAGCTATGACTTGCTGCTGGAATATTGCCGGAACAGCGGAGGTCGCTGCAGAGAAAATGATACAGAAGGCTGTAAGGGGGAGAAGGACCGGGTAGTAGCTATAGAGCATTTTAAGAACTCTCTTAAGCATGCCGAAGTTTATCTTACGGGGAGGTCCCATAGGTTTTCTGCCGGGTCCTGACATAGGTTGTCCTTTCACTCTTCGTCGCCTCCTTTCGTCTGCTGCTCATATATTTCGCGGTAAATGCTACTTGATTCTATAAGTTGACTGTGAGTACCCTTGGAAACTATCTTACCGCCGTCCATAACGATTATAAGGTCTGCATCCTCAACGGATGATATTCTTTGAGCGATTATGATCTTTGTTGTCTCGGGGATATACTCCTTGAAGCCGCGTCGGATAAGCGAGTCGGTTCTTGTATCAACTGCGCTTGTTGAGTCATCCAGAATAAGTATCTTAGGATTTTTCAGCAGTGCTCTTGCTATACAGAGTCTTTGCTTCTGACCGCCTGAAACGTTAGTGCCACCCTGCTCTATATAGGTATCATAACCGTCAGGAAAGGCGGAAATGAATTCATGTGCCTGAGCAAGCTTACAAGCCTCTGTTATTTCCTCGTCTGTTGCATTTTCATTACCCCAGCGAAGGTTCTCCTTTATGGTGCCGGAAAACAGGAGATTCTTCTGCAGTACCATTGCAACGCTTCCTCTGAGGGCTTCGATGCTGTAGTCGCGAACATCAATTCCGCCTACTTTAATACTACCTGTATTTACATCGTAAAGCCTTGGAATAAGCTGGACCAGTGATGATTTACCGACGCCTGTACCGCCGATTATGCCGACTGTCATACCCGAGTCTATCTCAAGGTCAATGTCGGAGAGGGCATAACGCTCAGCTCCTTCGTAATACTTGAAGTTGACATCGGAAAAGCTTATTGAACCGTCACTGACCTGTGTTACAGGCTGGGCGGGATCATTGAGTGTAGGTGTCTCATCAAGCACCTCGCAGATTCTCTTCATGGACTCTGCGGACATGGTGAGCATAACATATATCATTGAAAGCATCATCAGAGACATAAGTATCTGCATACCGTATGTTAGCATAGCGGATATCTGACCTACGTCGATGACCTTACCCATATGGGTGATGGTGAGCTGTGAGCCTACAATGAGAATAAATACCATATTGAAATACATACAGAATTGCATGATAGGAGTATTACATGCAACGATCATCTCTGAATTGGTAAAGTCAGCACAGATATCGTTTGCTGCAGTATTGAATTTTTCTTTTTCGTGCTCTTCGCGGGAAAATCCCTTTACAACTCTCATTCCGCGTACATTTTCTTCGATTGACTCATTAAGTCTGTCGTATTTTTTAAACACTCTGCGGAATGCAGGCATAGCGTAACGGCTGATAAGAAGAAGGCCGAAAACAAGCACAGGAATTACTATAACAAAGGTCATAGCAAGGCTTCCGCCCATCATAAATGCCATAATAACTGCAAAAATGAACATAAAAGGGCTTCTGACCGCAGTTCTTATTATCATCATATACGCCATTTGTGTATTGCTTATGTCGGTTGTCAGTCTTGTAACAAGAGATGATGATGAAAATTTGTCTATATTGGTAAAGGAATAAGTTTGAATACGGCTGAAAACGTCGTGGCGCAGATTCTTTGCAAAGCCTGCCGAGGCTTTTGCACAGGTAAAGCCTGCAATACCGCCGCAGCATAGAGACAGGATAGCCATAGCTATCAGTATCAATCCTGTTCTGACCACAGAGCCTATATCGTCACCGCCCTTTATTCTGTTAACAAGGTCAGCGGTCATAAATGGTATGAGGCATTCGATTATTACCTCTCCGATAATAAATATAAGGGTCAGAATACTCGGAAGCTTATATTCACGTATGCTTTTTGCCAATTTCCTTATCATAATGTGAAGTCTCCCTTCTCTTTATATTTCAAGTGCTTTTTTCAGGTTGTTCTTTATTTTTTCGGACAGCATATAGAATGTTTCTATCTCATTTTCTGTCAGACCTCCGCGCAGTACGTTTTCAAGCATTATAACGTCATCTCGCATAAGAGAATGAAGCTCTCTTGCTTTGTCTGTCATAACGATCTTGCGAAGTCTTGCGTCTCCTTTCACATTTCGGCGTTCTATCATGCCCTTGTGTTCCATAAGGGTAAGCACCTTTGAAACAGTTGAGCGTGTAACACAGAATTTCTTTTCAATATCTCTTTGATATATATCCCGCCCTTCTGCCTCAGCCTCCGCAAGAAATCGGAGTATCCAGCCGTTGGTTCCGGTGGCATCATCAATTTTCTCTTTATGTGATTTGTTTTCCATAAGTCGCATAGTGAGATTGCCCAGGGTGCGTATCTCCATTCCGATACATTTTTCCGCAGGCTCTTTGTACGGAGGCAACGTTTTTTTTCTCATATCCACACTCCTTTTAGCTGAAATGTTTCATATCCAACAGTTTGACCTCATACAGTATACCATCACGTCTTTCAAAGTCAAGAGGGATCACATTATTTTAACAATTATTTAAAAGTAATTTAAAGTCAACTAACGGACATTTGAAGCATATACTTTGAGAGTAGGAGAAGGGAAGGTGATGTGGTGAAGAAAACAGGCATGATTGCTGTGGCGGGATTGATATCTGCGCTGTTATGCGGCTGTTTTTTGTGTTTGATGGTTGGTGGAAACGAAATTTATACAAATGCAGAAAACGGCACTGCAAAGGTAGTAGTTTCGGCATTTGCAGAAAACTCAGATCCCCTGGCAACAAAGAAAAAAATAACATTTGATGATTCTATATGGGGCAACCTGGCAAGGGCGTTAGAAAAAGCTGTTACGCATTTTTACGGATAGCTTTTTCCGTTTTTTTGGTATTTTCAGCAAAAAGTCCCCTTTCTCTTGTGGCGGCAGCAGTAATTCATGAGGCGGGTCATATTCTTTGCGGTGTGATAATAGGCGGACAGTTTCCTTCATTAGAAATAACCCCCGGGGGGATGAGACTCAGGTATACAGCTTTGCCCACAAGATGGGCAAGGGTTGCTGTGAGTCTTGCAGGACCTGTTCTCAGCTTGGCACTGGCAATGTTAAATAGGGAGCATCATATGTTTTCTATGTATTCTCTGTCCCTTGGTACGGTCAATTTGTTGCCAATATCTGCCTTAGACGGTGGGAATGCACTTTTGGCTGTCTGTGAGGGCTTTACAAAGCAATATGTTTGCTATCGGGTTTGCAAATACATATCTGTTATTACCACACTTTTACTTTTTGGTTTTAACTGTGCCATACAGCTTAAGTACGGTACAAATCTTTCTCTTGCTGTTGTATCGGTATTTCTAACAGTGTCTATATTGGGAAAGGAGTAGTTTATGACACAAAGTAATTATCCCGGCATGGGAGAATTAATAATAAGAGTAGTAAGCGGGGGAGTAGCTTTTCCTGTAGAGGGGGCTGTCGTTACCGTATCGGGAAGGGAGGAAAACGGTATGAGCGGAGTGGTCTATTCACTTCGCACCGATAACAGCGGTCTCACACCCAAGATCAGCTTGCCTGCTCCCTCGGGTAGTCTTTCTCTTGTGCCCGGCACGGGGGTTCAGCCCTATTCGGTTTACGATATCAAGGTAACAAAAAACGGATTTCTTGACAGCGAAAATGCCGGCGTGCAGATATTTGATACCATTACTGCCATACAGACATTTCAGCTTATACCCCAATCCTTTGCGGGGAACGGCACAAGGACCAATTCGCCGATTCCTCCCTCACAGGGACAGGATCCGCAGCTTAAGGAGGTAGACAAAACAGACCTATGAATAATCAGGCACTTCCGTTTGTTCCCGAAGCAATAACAGTACATCTGGGCTCGCCATCCTCAAACGCTCCCAATGTGACTGTACCCTTTATAGACTACATAAAGAATGTAGCCTCAAGCGAGATATATCCCACATGGCCCGAGGCCGCGCTCAGAGCAAATATCATAGCACAGATAACCTTTGCACTGAACAGAGTGTATACGGAATACTACCGTTCAAGAGGATATCCCTTTGATATAACCAATTCTACAGCAATAGATCAGGCGTATGTTGACGGAAGGGATATATTTGAGAACATAAGTCAAATAGTAGATGAGATTTTTGATACCTATATTGTAAGAGGTGGCGGAGTTGAGCCTATTTTTGCTTTGTATTGCAACGGTACCACCGCTACCTGCGAGGGGCTCAGCCAATGGGGAAGTGTAGAGCTTGCCAATGCCGGCCTTGTTCCGTTTGAAATACTGCAGAATTACTACGGCGCAAACATAGGGCTTGTAACAGATGCTCCTGTACAGGGAATATCGGAGTCATATCCCGGTACACCTCTTTCATTTGGCTCGTCCGGTGAGCCGGTACGAAGCATACAGGTCAGACTTAACAGGATCTCAAAAAATTATCCTGCAATTCCCAAGATCCCATTCCCTGACGGCAGCTTTCAAGAAGCGACGGAAAGAGCGGTCAGAGCTTTTCAGGAGATATTTTCTCTCACGCCTGACGGAGTTGTGGGAAGAGCCACGTGGAATGCCATAAACAGGATATATGCAGGTGTGAAAAATCTTTCCGATATAAATTCGGAAGGAATACCACCGGAGGATATCACCAGCTTTTTCGGTGACACCCTTGAAGAGGGGGAGACAGGTGTTGGAGTAAGAGAGCTTCAATATTTGCTTTTGTTCATATCTGCATTTAACGATCGGATACCTCCCGTAACCATAGACGGTATATTTGGTCCTTCAACGGCAGAAGCTGTCAGATCCCTGCAGCTTTTTTACGGACTTCCGCAAACGGGGGCTGTGGATTTTCAAACGTGGCAAAAAATATATGATAGTTACGTGGGTATACTTGCCACACTTCCCGAGGGCTATTTTTCACCTACCACAGAGCCGTACGGCGGCATACCTTTGCGTCCGGGAAGTGAGGGCGCAGACGTTAGCAGGATACAGAATTATCTCAATTATATATCCGACACCTATACGGAAATACCAAAGGTTACTGTGGATGGAGTTTTCGGACCTGCGACTCAAGCAGCCGTTCTTGCATATCAGAATTTGTTTGGACTTGAAACAACGGGAATAGTTGCGTCATCCACCTATAATTCCATAGCAGATACCTACAGGGTACTCCGTGAAGGAGCACAGTCAAGCGGTATTCAGTATTCGGGGGATATTCCCATGAACGGACAACAGTAATATGATGATTGAAAGGAAATAATATGGCATATACAGATATAAGTGACGGACCTGAGATGACAAAGCGGCTTCAAGCAATGCTGAGGGCGCTTTCTAAATGGACTGCTGACCCTATGCTCGGTGTTGCTATAAACGGCAGATTTGATGAGGGAACAAAGAATGCAGTGACTCATTTTCAGAAAAAATATTTTCTACCTCCTACAGGTGATGTGAATTTTGATACTTGGGATGCAATAACAGACCTCTACAAAACCTATGAAAGTATTTACGGACAGACTGAGGGAATATACCCGTTTCCAACATCGCATGATTTTATAGTAACGCCGGGAGAGAGAAGTAATCTTGTCTATGTCCTGCAGATAATGCTTAATGAGCTGAGACGGAGCTACGACAGCTACGGTCATCTGCCCCTTAACGGAAGATATGATCTGTCTATGACAAGGGCAATTGAGGAATTTCAAAGAGCGCAGGGAGTGGAGGTAAACGGGATAGTTGACCGAAGCACATGGAACAGACTTGCTGATGAATATAACGCTTTAGTAAGATATAGCGAATAAAAATTAATATACTAATTTGAGTACAAAAATAAGTACAGCTAAAAAACGGCTGTACTTATTGTATTTTATGAGAAAAATAAATATTTCTGTATAGAATCGATTCTGTATTGCATTCTGCTTTTTGTTATGGTATACTTTACAAGTATTTTTGTTTTAAAGGAGTATATCATGTTTAGCGTAAATAACATTTTACTTATAGCTACAATCATAGTATACCTTGGCTTCATGCTTGCCATCGGTGCGGTTCTTTCCAAGAAGAATAAGAATACCGACGACTACTATCTTGGCGGCAGAACCCTCGGTCCCTTCGTAACAGCTATGAGTGCCGAAGCATCCGATATGTCAAGCTGGCTTCTTATGGGTCTTCCCGGATTAGCTCTTGCATCAGGTATAGCAGATGCTTTCTGGACAGCGGCAGGACTTGCTGTAGGTACATATCTCAACTGGCTCATCGTAGCCCGCAGACTCAGAATTTATACTGAGGTAAATAATTCTGCAACTATCCCCGACTTTTTCTCCAACCGTTTCAAGGATAAGAGCGGCGCACTTCTTGCTATCAGTGCAATAATCATTATCGTGTTCTTCGTGCCCTACACAGCATCAGGTTTTTTAGCCATCGCGAAACTATTCGAATCTCTCTACGGTGTTGATTATCACGCTGCACTTATCGTGGGCGCTGTCGTAGTTGTTCTTTATACAGCGCTTGGTGGATTCCTTGCAGCATCCACAACAGACTTCGTGCAGAGCATCGTTATGACTATTGCGCTTATCGTTGTTGTAGGATTCGGTATCCACACAGCAAACGGACTTGACCCCATAATCGATAATGTAAAAGAGCTTCCCGGATATCTCAGCCTCACATCCACATATGATGCAGCGACCAATGCAGCTAAGGACTATGGCGTGCTTAAGATAGTATCTATGTTCGCATGGGGTCTTGGCTATTTCGGTATGCCTCACGTACTTCTCAGATTTATGGCTATCAATGATGAGAAAAAGCTTAAGCTTTCCCGCAGAATTGCATCTGTTTGGGTAGTTATCTCTATGGCAGTTGCTATCTTTATCGGCGTTATCGGCTACACGTTTGTAAGAGTCAAGGGAATCGATCTCCTTGACAGCGAGCGTATCATTATCGAGATATCTAAGGTTATCAGCGAATCCAATTGGCTTGGTGCAATCGTTGCAGGTCTTATCGTTTCCGGTATTCTTGCAGCTACAATGTCCACAGCAGACAGCCAGCTCCTTGCGGCAGCATCCTCCATGTCTGAGAATATAGTTCACCGTTTCTTTGCAAAGAATATGAATCAGAAAACATCAATGATTGTTGCGAGAGCAACAGTTGCATTTATCGCAGTAGTTGCAGTTGTATTCGCATGGGATCCCGAATCCAAGGTGTTTGATATCGTTTCGTTTGCATGGGCAGGCTTCGGTGCAGCATTCGGTCCGGTTATGATGTGTGCCCTCTTTTGGAAGAGAACAACAAAGTGGGGCGCTTTCGCAGGTATGTTTGCAGGCGGCGTAACAGCAATTATTTGGCGTTACGTATTAAATGAATTTCTTGGTGAAAAAATTGCAATTTTTAACATTTATGAGCTTCTCCCTGCATTTATTGTAGGTCTTGCAGCCATTATTATCGTCAGCCTTCTCACTAAGGTACCCGATAAGGAAGTAACAGACGACTTCGATCGCGTAAATGCCCTTATGAAGCAGTAATAACAAAGCAAAAAGTGATGCGGAAACGCATCACTTTTTTGTATCTGCAAAGAATGTACACCTTATTCCGCAGCCAAAGCACCGGAACGGAAATTCTCTGTTAAGAATATGTTTTCTGTGGGAACCTCAAGCTGGTGGAGCGTGTGGTACATAAAATCGATATATTCGTTGTATACCTCGGAAATGCTTGTGCTTTCACCAAGACTGATGTGAACATAGTATGTTCCGTCGCTGTTTGTGCCGTCGTAGTGCACCTTGTATTTTTTTGTGTTGAAAATTGACGCAAGGGGGGAATCTGATGTTCCTGCGAGAGTATCATACTGATCCTTTGTGAGAGAGTTTATAATGATGTGGGTATTGATCATGAGCCCTGTCTCTGTGCCGTAAAGCAGAACATCATTGTAAACAGCGGTTTTGCTTTCTGTAAGTGTGTATACAAGAAGCTCGGTTTTTTCGTGAGTTATTACAACGGTATCATCTTCAAGATTGACAATGGTGAGATAGTAGTTGAATATAAAGTCTGAATAATATTTGCACACCAACTCCGGATCCGCAAGATTTTTTTCTTTACCAAAGCGTATGCATATATCGTATTTATCTTTGCCTGTACCAAGCCCGTTTTCGGTGACCGTTTCTTCAACAATAACATATAATTGCTTTTGTTCATCAAAAACACCGTTGGGCCCCTTGTAGTTCTTTAGATAAAAGTATTGAGATTGCGAAAGTCCTCTAAGCTCCAAATGGTAGCCTATGTCCAGATATTTGCTTATATCGTTTTTTTCTTCTTCGTCTTCATCCTCAGACTCCTCAATGTCTGCCCTGTCAGAACCCCCGGAGGTGCAGCAGCAGAGGGTGAACGTCATCAAAATTGCGAGAAGAAAAGCAGTTGATCTTTTGAGCACGGAAATACCTCCCATAATTTATGGTAAGATTATATCACCATGAAAAAAAAGAATCAATAGAAAAAGCGCGAGAGTAAAAAAAGTTAATTTGCGTATACATCTTGTTCAAAAAGTAAAGAAAAAAAGCAGCTTATATTTTACACCAAGTTTTTAAAAAATTTATAGTATCGGTTGCAAAGATGATAAATATAGAGTATAATATAAGATGAATATTAATGTAATCAAGCCATTTTATATAAAAAGATGATGAAAGGAACGGTATACAAAGGAATGGGCTTTTTCAATATGCGTAAAGATATCGGAATAGATCTTGGTACCGCAACTGTCCTGGTTTATGTTAAGGGCAAGGGTATCGTACTTAAAGAGCCCTCTGTTGTAGCAATCGACCGTAACACAGATAAGATCCTGAAGGTTGGCCGCGAAGCACAGATGATGCTTGGCAGAACCCCCGGTAATATAACAGCCATCCGACCCATGAGAGACGGAGTTATCAGCCAGTATGAATATACGCTGAGAATGATACAGTATTTTATTCGAAAGGCGTGCGGATCTGTTGTAGGCTCTCCCAGAGTTGTTATCTGTGTACCCAGCGGAATAACAGAGGTTGAAGAAAGAGCAGTTGTAGATGCGGCAACTCAGGCAGGCGCTAAAAAAACATACCTTATCGAAGAGCCTGTTGCGGCAGCTATCGGCGCAGGAATAGATATCTCCACACCAAACGGACATATGATCGTCGATATCGGCGGCGGCACCACCGACGTAGCAGTTATCTCACTTGGCGGCGTTGTTG
Organism: Clostridia bacterium; assembly: GCA_017482495.1. GTDB lineage: Bacteria > Bacillota > Clostridia > Oscillospirales > CAG-272 > Avispirillum. Next base: position 17,757 of record JAFUMU010000018.1, read on the forward strand.
TTTCCGAGTCCATAAAGGTAGCGGGAGATAAATTTGATGAAGCAATAATCAGATATGTCCGCCGTAAGCATAACGTGCTTATCGGAGAGAGAACAGCGGAGGAGATCAAAATAAAGATCGGCGCCGCTTGGCAGAGAGATGAACCAAGAGTCATAGAGGTTAAAGGACGTTGCCTGGTGCAGGGACTACCCAGAGTTGTGCAGATATCCTCTCTTGAAATGCCCGACGCACTTGAAGAGCCTATAACAGCGATCATCGAGGCCGTGTGCTCCGTAATTGAAAGAACACCGCCTGAGCTTGTAGGAGATATATTGTATAACGGTATCGTAATGACAGGAGGAGGAAGCCTTCTTTACGGACTTGACCGACTTATCGCAAACGTAACAGGAATAAGAACAAGAGTAGCGGATAAGGCAGTATCTTGCGTTGCTATCGGAACAGGACTTTCGCTTGATAATATATCAAAGATCCCGGAAGGAACTATCAATATTTCAAGGCAGAGACAGAAGAGACTGTAAAAAAATAAAAAATTGCTTGACAAAAGCAAATTAATATGTTAGTATAATGGAGCGTTTGAAAAAGCGCTCCATATATTCGGAAGACTATCGAAGCGGGGACGTTTGCGAGCGCTGCCTGTGGCAGAGAAAGCGAGCAAAAAGGAGTGGCAGCGGTCGAAATTTGGCGAAGCGAATAGTGAGCAGCAAATTTCGGGCACCGCAACAGGACATAACGAGGCGTCGCCGGCGAAAATTAAATATAGTTGTTTACTCTGAATAAGAGTTAACATATTCGGAAGGCTATCGAAGCGGGGACGTTTGCGAGCGCTGCCTGTGGCAGAGAAAGCGAGCAAAAAGGAGTGGCAGCGGTCGAAATTTGGCGAAGCGAATAGCGAGCAGCAAATTTCGGGCACCGCAACAGGACATAACGAGGCGTCGCCGGCGAAAATTAAATATAGTTGTTTGCTCTGAATAAGAGTCAACATACTCGGAAGGCTATCGAAGCGGTCATAACGAGGCGGTCTTGAAAACCGTTTGGGTGAAAGCCCACGTGGGTTCGAATCCCACGCCTTCCGCCAAAAGAAAAAGGACACCAATGGTGTCCTTTTTCTTTTGGTGGAAGGCATTGGAAGGGATTCGAAAGCAGAGCTTCGCGTGAAGAATATTTGTCAGATATACTTTTTCTGTCGATTTGTGCTATAATGAGGCGGGTGATGAAAATGGGTAAGGAAAAAGAATTGCCGAAAAGAAAACATCCAAGGCTTGACAATTATGATTACAGCTCTGCAGGCGCATACTTTGTTACGATCTGCACACAAAACAGACGGTGCGTGCTGTCTCGCATCGTAGGGCGGGGGCTTGCTCCCGCCGAAACAAACGGGGTAGAACACACCTCATTCGGAGAGATTGCAGAGAAACAATTATTCTTGTTGGAAGACCGATATCCGTATCTTGTAATTGACAAATATGTAA
>JAFUMU010000019.1 GCA_017482495.1 Clostridia bacterium
CGATGGCAACTCTCTGCTTCTGTCCGCCGGAAAGCTTGGAGGGGTATTCATCTGCTTTATCTACAAGCTTTACCTGTCCGAGAAGCTCGATTGCTTTTTCTCTTATTTCAGCCTTGATCTCCTTCATAGGTCTGAGATCCGCCTCGTCGTAATCCTTATGTCTTATTTTCGCCAACTTCGCCGCTCTGCGCTTCTGCTTCGCTACGTATATGGGGGCAAGCATAATATTATCAATAACTGTTTTATTATTGAAAAGGTTGAAATGCTGGAAAACCATTCCCATCTTCTGGCGGTGAATGTTAATGTCTACCTTCTGGTCTGCAATATCTACACCGTGGAAGAAAATGCTTCCGGATGTAGGGTCCTCCATACAGTTGAGGCAACGGAGCAGCGTACTCTTACCGGAGCCGGAGGGTCCGAGAATTACTACCTTTTCGCCCTTCTCTATCTTAAGGTCGATATTATCGAGAACCACAAGATCACCGAAGGTCTTACGGAGATTACATACTTCTATCACTTTTTCTCAGGCTCCTTTCCATGATCTTTATAAGCAGTGTGATTATAAGCACAAGCACGATGTATATGAGCGCCATTGCTATATAAGGTACCATAAACTCATAGTTGTTGGAGCCAATATAGTTGAACGCAACGTAAAGGTCAGTTGCACCGACAAAGCTTACTACGGATGTTTCCTTAATAAGTGCGATAAATTCATTACCCATTGTAGGAAGAATGTTTTTGATAGCCTGAGGGATAACTATCTGCATCATTGTTGCAGTAAAGCTAAGACCCATCGCGCGTCCGCCCTCCATCTGACCGGGATCAACAGAGAGTATACCGCCTCGCATGACCTCGGAGATATATGCGCCGCTGTTAAGACCGAATACCATTATCGCAACGGAAACGCTTGTCATCTTGATTCCCATAAGGGGAAGAAGAACGTAGTAGAACACAAGAAGCTGAACTACAATAGGTGTTCCTCTGAAAAATCCAACGTAAAAGCTGCAGATTGCATCAAGAACCTTAGGGAGAGTTTTATACTTGGGGAATACTCTTACAGCCGCTATAACAGTACCGATAACGATACCGATAAGAAGACCGAGAACAGCAATAAGAAGTGTGTTCTGAAGTCCCTCAAGAACCTTATTGTATCCGCCTGAGTTAATGAACGTATCTATAAATACGTCTAATTTCTTTTCAAAATTACCCATTTACACGATCCTTTTAAACGTACAAGCACCTCATCGCGCAGATGAGGTGTTTGTGTAAAGCTTATAAACGTTTATTATGCCATTTCGTTAAGTGATTCTGTGATGCACTTAGCGGGGGCTGCGTCGATGATGACAAAGTCAACATTGCCGTTGAGCATATCCTGAATTGCAAGAGAGCCGTTCTTGTAGCCAACGGGTGTTGCCTTGAAGCCGTCAAAGCCCCACTCTTCATCACCCTCTACGTAGAACTGACCTGTTGTACCGTTCTGGAAGCCGATCTTGATCTTGTCGCCCTTCTCTTCGAGAATTGCAACTACGTCATCTGCTGTCTTGCACTCGTCGAAATCTATGCAGTTGCCGGGAACTACTATCTTCTGAGAAGCTGTGTAGTAGGAATCAGAGAAGTTAACATATTCTTTTCTGTCTTCCTTAACTGTAAGACCTGCCATTGCGATGTCGCACTGGTGAGAACCAACGGAAAGGCATACAGAATCAAAGTCCATGTTGTTGATAACAAGCTCCTTGCCCAGGTGCTCAGCAAGAAGAGCTGCGATCTCCATGTCGATACCGAGGTACTTGTCGCCGTCTGTGTATTCGAAGGGCTCGAATGCAGCGTTAGTAGCAACTACGAGCTGATCCTTTGTCGCATCGAGGGGCTTGGACTCTACGGGTGTGGGTGTGCCGTCACCGAAGTATTTGTTACAGATCTCGTCGAACTTACCATTGTCCTTGATCTCCTTGATGAACTTGTTAACTTCTTCAAGAAGCTCGGGCTGATCCTTGTCAACGCCGAATGCGTAAAGCTCATCTGTGAGATCGATGTCGATTACCTTAGCCTTAACAACAGGTGTGCCGCAAGCTGCGAAGCAGCAAGCAACCATCATTACTGCAAGCATAAGTGCAATAATCTTTTTCATTATGTATTTCTCCTTTTAAAAAATAAAGTAATTTTTAGTTACTCAATCATTATACACATAATTATGCATAAATCAAGTGTTTTTTTGAATTTTATAAAATATATACAGATATATTCGTGAAATGAATATTTATGCACATCTGAAGGGCGTTTGCGTAATTATAAATCATTGACAAACTATGCGGAAAGTGATACAATTATGGTAACAAATTAAATGATTTACGGAGGATTATTCCAATGAAAACAGTAGCAGATAAGCAGGTCCTTGTTGCGGCTGACTTTGCAGGCGTTGCTCTTAAGGATGCAGTTGTAGCGCACCTCGAATCCAACGGCTGGACATGCACAGATATCGGCGTTAAGAGCCTTGACGATCCCCACCCTGAAATGTTCCATCGCATCGGCCTTAAGGTTGGTGCTAAGATCGCTGAAAGAGAATTTGAGCGCGCTATCATCTTCTGCGGCACAGGTATGGGTATTCACATTGCAGCAAGCAAGTGCCCCCACGTTCACGCAGCTGTAGTTGAAAGCGTTCCCGCAGCTCTCAGAGCTATTACAGGCAACAACGTTAACGTTCTTGCTATGGGCGGCCACTGGATCGGACACAATATGGGTAAGGCAATTGCAGACGCTTTCCTTTACAACAATCTCGGTGACGGCTACGAATGGTGGCCTAACTTCTACGAATTCCACAAGCTTGCATACGATGAACTTGACAACTTCAACTATGAAGAGTTCAAGGCAAACGGCTTCGAATTCCCCAACGCTATCGATATTCCCCTTGCAGACGTACCCGAACCCGAGGCTTTCAAGAGTGCTAAAACAACTAAATAATAAACGAAAAGTGATGCAGAAAATTGCATCACTTTTTATTATACAAGAGTCTTTGAAGATATGTAGGAGACTATAAGGGGATTTTCTCTTGCGTCCATCTGATAATTATGTGCTTTCATATAAACAAAACACAGACCATAGCTTTATAGGTTTTCTGAAGAAATGTGAGGGAACTCTCTTTGGGTGAGAGTTCCCTCACATAATCATAACACGATTCAAAATTCTATTAATCAACGATCTCAATGATCATACCGTCGCTGAGCTCCTCTGTGGGAATATAGAGGTTTTCAACCTCCATGAGCTCATTGAGAGTACCGTTCTTTGCTTCGCCGTTAACTCTGAAGCATCTCTTACCTGCTCCTTCGTTTCTGTAGACAAGGTTAACAGTATTACCCTTTACATTGATCTTGATCGACGCGCTGTCGCAGGGCATAGTTGCCGGAGTCTGTATCTTAAGACCGCTGAGATCGGGAGCAATACCGAAGCCGTATTTGATAAGCTCCTTAACAAGAACAGCTCCGCTGCCTGTATACCAGTCGCCCATGGAGCCGCCATCGATCTCGTAATCGGGGTTGCAGCAGTATGAGTTAGGCATAGCAAAGGTGGTCATTGTACAGTTATCATGAGAGATGACCATAGACTTCTCCATCTGTCTCCAAGCTTCATCGGATGCACCCAGGATAAAGAGAGACATAATGCTGAACATACTTGCGTGAACATATGCACAGCAGTTTTCATATGTACCCGCAGTGATATTAGCCATTCGTCCTGCTTCCTTCATTCCGTAGGGGAAGGGATAGTCAAATGTGAGAAGACCGTATTTTGAGTCAAGAGCCTTGATAGTATCAACAATAGTATCCTTGAGAGTAACGTCTCTTTCGATCATGCCGGAAATAGCCCAGAATGCGTTAGCTGTACCGCTGCGGCGGGAAACGCCGTCGGGATCGTTCCAGGAGCCGAGCTTATAGCTTCTCTTGTCGCCGATACCGTGGATGATCTTGCGCTCGCCTGCTTCATTTATGTCAATAGCATTCTCTGTAAGACCCTTGGCAAGCTCTTCCATAATATCCTTATACTCTGCGATCTTATCGTCGTAGCCGCCAACCTTTGTAAGGATCTCGATCATTTCGCGGCAGTTCTGATAAAGCTGAAGTGTAGCCATAACTGTGATACCGCTTCCGTATCTCTTGTCCTTTTCGTCGAAGCATCTGCCGAGGCCGTCAAGGGCATCGTTCCAGTCGCCGTGGAGGATCTTAAGGCAGTGAGTATCGTATTCGCGGTCGATATTACGAGCCATATAGTCCATGATCTTGATCATATGGCAGAGAACGCTGTCAACGATGTCACTCTTTCTCTCAACGTAGTTGTGCTCAGAGTTACCGAATTCCTTGGCAACGTAGTAGGAGCAGAGCTCGTCAAGAATAGACCAGTCGTCGGTATAGCTGAGGTATGTGTAGATAGTGGAGATGATCCAAACGCCCTGGTCGATGTAGCGTCTCATATCCATATCGGGAATTGCATCGGGATCTGCAGGAACGGAGAACTGTCTGGGAGGTCTGCCGTCCTCGAGGATGTAGTTAAGTGCAACAACGATCTTCTCGCGGCTCTTCTCGGGCTGCCAGATAAGGGAGCCTTCAAGCTGCTGGAATACGTCTCTGATACCGATGTGGGGACCTGCATAGTTCTTACCGAGTGCGCAGAAGGATGTCTGCTTCTGAACATTGCGAATGAAGCGATTGAGCACCTTATTGTTGATGCCGCCCTTCCAGTCGTCAAACTTAGCTGTCATATTAGCAAGCTCTGCTTCCTCGCTTACAGCCCATTCCGCAACCTCTGCGTCGATATCGTCGATATCAACAAGCTCGCTTGCAGCAGCCTGTGCGTCGGGGATGTTGTGGTAGTAGGAAAGATCGTATTCAATACGCACTTCCTCGCCTGCCTTAAGCTCATAGTGGAAGATATCACCCATAGAAGCGATCTCAGTTGTTGTCGCCTCTTTAGCGCATCTCTTGTATTCACCTGTACGAAGCGACTCGGCATTGGTAAGAGTTCTTCCTCTTGCTCCCAGGATGTCGCCGCGGTCAACTGTGTGATACTCTTCTGTAACAGTACCGCCGAAGCGAGCCTGATTGATGGTCATACAATCCATATCGCTTCTGAGAATAACGGATCCGTTATCAAGACGGGAGCCAAACTTGGACATTCTGTGCCAGAAAGATTCTGTTTCCTCATAGCGGAGCTGGGCATTGATATAGGACGAGAGATAGAAAGAGATATCCTCTTCTATTTTATTCACAGCATAAAGTGCAAGGTGGATATGCTTATCACGGCTTACGTGGAGACGAACCACAAAAGTTGCCTGCTCTGTATCTGTAACATAATATGCACTTCTGAGCCCGAACACACAGTAACGCTCGACTGCCAAAGGCTCAAAGAGCTGACGGTTTACACCAAGGATAGAAATAGGATAAAAATCTCCCGACTCCATAGGGATGCCTGCAAAGAAACTGATAGAGGGGTCGTCGGAAAAGTGATTGGGCTTGAAAATAGAGAACAGGGATTCGCAAGCCTCAATATTGCCTGAGGAGCGAGCCCATACTACAAGACCGTCGCAGTCATAAGGGTGACGTGATTCGCCCACCTCACGCTCGAAGCAAACTATCTTGCCGTCTGCAAGATAAAAAGAGTTCTGGGGGAGGATGTTCTCCGCGCCGGCATTAGCCTTCAGATCTTCGATCTGGCTGAGAATATTCTTAATTTCTGCTGTAAGCATAATTAATTCCTTTCAGTCAAACAAATTATTACATACATTCTACCATATTCCAAAGCATTTTTCCATACTACACAAAATATTTTTAAGTTTTTTTCTTGTTTTTTGTTAGTGCGTTTTGACAAAAAATACTCAAGTGCCGCCCACGATTATGTTGACTTTGACATCGGGATATGTTACCATTAATGCAGAGTATAATTGAACGGAGGAATCATTGTGAAACGTTTTTTAACAATTACATTAATGGCAGTGCTCCTATGCGGACTGTGCGCAGGCATACTTTCAAGTGCCGCAGATGAACTGACCGATCCTTCGCAGGTGTATGAACGTCAGATAGCACCTTACGAGGACGAAAGCATTCAGATGTGGTTTGAGCACTCCTTCAAAAAGGTCATGACAAGTGACACTACTCACTCGGGTATGGATACATACACTGTGTATATGGGCAAAAACGAAATAGAAAATGCCCAGTTCGTTTTGTATTCAGATGAAACAAAAACAAGACACAGGGCAACCGTTTCCGACTTTACAGATGCAAACGGAAACACTGTGGATGCAGAGCTGTACTATCAGATGTATATTAACCTATTCGACCTGAACACTCTTGCCTATCCCGGTGCCACAGAGGAAAATACTTTTATCCGTAACGGCGAGCAGCCCGATCCTATAGCTCCCCTTTCCAAGATAAATCTTTTCCAGCTCAATGCGGGAAAGAGCCAGGCATTTTATATCAGGCTCAAGACCACCGAGGATACTCAGCCCGGATGGTATTCAGCTCAGCTTGATATTAAAAATTCCAAGGGACAGATAGTTAAAACCGCAACAGTTTATGCTTACGTATGGGACTTCACCATCAGCGAGAAGACCGAATATGAGACCTCATTCTTCCTTAACAATTCCTATGATACATACGGCTCATATCAGAAATATTACGACTACCTTCTTGAAAACCGTATTCTTGCAATGGATGTTCCGGGAAATCTCGATTCATCTAACCCTTATCTTACTAACGACAGAGTCAATGCCATAAGAGTATCCGCATCAAACGGCGGTAACGTAGGCGCATATCTTGACCACTACTCCGCATATTCCGAATATGCCGAAATATATACAGATCTCAGCTCCATGGCTGAGTGGGACGAGATCAAGAACAAATTCTATTTTTACACTCTTGATGAAGCAATGAGCCAAGAGTTCATTGATATTTACGGTTGGGGCACAGGCTCCATAGATGATGTAAATTATCGTTCCGAGGTGCTTGACAAATATTGGCCCAACGCACGCAAGGTTATCCCCTACCATGAAAACCACGCATATCCTTATTACACCTACGACAAACCTATAGCAGAGCTTGAACGCGGTCAAGCTATCGACGGACTTCAGTCGATGATAGACGAAGATTCCTGCACGCTTTGGTGTCCTCAGTATTACGGATTTACACCCAACGCGGAGATCATCTCACACGGTTATGATCAGTTTACAGACGATGCAATGATAAGAACGCTCTCCGGAACGAGATCAGGTAATCTCAGACTTGGAGAAACCTATTTTAACTGGGAGAGCATATTCGGCGATCTTCGCGACAGAATACTCTCAGATGTGATTATTGAAAACAGAGATGATGTAGGTTACGATGCAGTGTGGGCATATTCTGCAGGCTATAACAGCGGTTATGCGTATCCCAATCATCTTATTGAAAACACAGGTCTCCAGACAAAGATGCTTCTTTGGCAGAGCTATCAGCTTGATATTACAGGATATCTCTACTACGGAGCAAACTTCTGGAACGAGTACGACGACAGAAACAACGACTATGTTGACTATACCGTAACAGGAAATCTGACAGGCCGTTGGAAGGTCAATCTCCATCCCACATACGCTGACGGTCATCCCGTTTTCGGTAACGGTATGCTGTTCTACAAAACAACTCACAGCCCGCTTACCAATGTTGATTATGTAGGTTCTGTTCGAGTTGAGCTTCTTCGTGACGGCATTGAAGAGTATCAGATGTTTACAATGCTTGAAGACTTGCGCGGCTCAAAGGCGGCAAAGGACATCGTTAATTCCGTATCTGAAAATGTTATTTCATATATTTCAATGCCTGAATTTGACCGCAGTGCGTTTGATGCTGATATGGATGACTATGATATTATGGCGGCGGTAAGAATAAGACTCGGAAACGAGCTTGAAGAAGCAAGTGCAAATACTTGCAATCATCAGTATGATGAAGGTAAGATCACAGTCGAGCCCCAGTGCCTTGTTATGGGCGAGATCGAGTATACCTGTGAGCTTTGCGGTGCAAAGCAGATCGAAAGTCTGCCCACTCTTCACTCAGAAGCAGATCATTGGAAAAAGACAGTTATAAGTGAAGCTACCTGCACAGAAGCAGGTGAGATCAGATATGATTGCAATATCTGTGGATATTACAAGACAGAAACTGTTCCCTCTCATCACCTCAACGAGGAAAAATGGGTATATACTCCTCATTCCGTAATGACCGCAGTGCATCGTATAAGCTGTTCTGTTTGCGGATATGAAATGAGAACAGAGAATCATATCTATCGTGCTGAATATACTAATACATGTACAGAAGCAGGTGTACATTATGATACATGTATTGCTTGCGAATACAGATCAAAAATAGAGGACGTACCTGCTAAGGGTCATAATATGATAGAGACATATAAGGCACCCACATGTAAAGAAGAAGGACATAAGGGAGCAGAGTGCTACAA
>JAFUMU010000020.1 GCA_017482495.1 Clostridia bacterium
AACATTTTCCGTCTGCGACACAGTCGCAGTGATAAGGAGCAAGTCAAGAATGACGGATGATCTCATCCGTCCGTCTTGACTTATCTCCTTATCTTTACAAATTGCCTATGGCAATTTGCGGAAAATGTTATTTAAGCCCTGCCATCTATCTGAACCTTTTGCGCTCCAATCATTAATAACACAAGCCTACTGTAATATATTATAGGTTCTCTGGAAGGGGGCCGGGGGAAACCGCTCTGCGAAAGAGAGGTTTCCCCCGGGTAATACTCATTCATTTCCTCGAAGGCAGCTCACAGACGAGAGTGGAGCCCAAAACAAGGATGGCTCCCATGATGCCGAGAGCATCAATAGGTTCTTTAAGCAGGAGGGCGGACAGTAAGATAGCTACGGCAGGATCGATATAGCTGAAGATAGCGGCTGTTTGAGCGGGGAGGGCTTTAACTGCGCCGAAATACATAACATAAGCGAGACCTGTGTGGACAGTACCGACAATGAGAAGCATCAACAAAGCATAAGGAGAAAAGGCGGCAAAGTCGATATTTTCAACCGCAAGAGTATATGGAAGGATAGTAAGAGCGGCGCAAGCAAGCTGAATAACTGTCATATCGTATGATGATATATTCTTAAGTTGTTTATTAATGAGCACTACTGTTGCATAAAACACAGCGGCGCCCACCCCCAGGAAGATGCCCTTGAGCTCACCGACACCGTCGCCTATGACTCCCGAAACAAGGATAACACCTACAAGAGCTGTTAGGATACAGAGCGTTTTCTTCAGTGTAAGTTTTTCCCTAAGTACCAACGGGGCGGCGAGCATAACGAATACGGGAGATAAGTAATAACAAACTGTAGCGCAAGCGACAGTAGTATAATTGTATGCTTCAAAAAGCAGTATCCAGTTGATGCCGATAAATATACCTGAAATTACAAGTGAGATCAAATTCTTTTTAATAGCTTCAAGAGACAGTTTTTTTCTTCCTATGAGCATTATAATTAGCAGAAATAATGTGCCCAACACGCCTCTTACAAATGCAATAGTACCGGAAGGAAGGGCGATATGTCTTACAAAAATGCCTATTGTTCCGAATATGACCATTGAGGATGTTATTTTTCCCAAAGCAATGGCTGTAGTCCTGTTGTTTTTCATACTGTACCTGTAAAAAATAAAAAATATAAGTAATTCTACCACAGGCGACACAGAAAAACAACAGTTTGTTCATGAAGTGTATGAAATTTGTTGCAAAAAATGTAAAAATGTATTATACTGTGATTGTACAATAAGAAAGGGACACTTAATATATATGGAAGTAAATTATAAAAACAAAAAGCCGTACAATACGTCTAAGCTCCCCATAAGACAGCCTCTCTTTATGATGGGTCTGCTGACCCTTGTCAGTAAGATAGGTATGCCTGCAGGTATCCCCTATAAAATAGAGAAGATAGGAATGGACGGACTTAAGCCCCCCTATATTCTTCTCAGCAATCATATGTATTTCGTAGATTTCCAGCTTAGTGCTCTTGCAACGTTCCCTCATAGAGTTAATAACGTTGCAACCATCGACGGCTACTACCGCCGTCCGTGGATAATGGAGCTTCTTGGCTGCATCTGTAAGAGGAAGTTTACAACAGATATGCATCTGATCCGCAGTATTCGCCACGTGCTTAAGAAAAACGGCGACGTGCTGTGTATGTACCCCGAGGCAAGATATTCACCTGTTGGTACAACAGCCATACTGCCTGAATCTCTCGGTATGCTTATAAAGCGTTCCGGAGTTCCCGTTGTAGCACTTATCCACCACGGTAACTATCTGCACACTCCCTTCTGGAACTACAGAAAGAAGAGAAAGGTGCCCCTTTATACAACTATGACAAAGATCCTTTCTGCAGAGGATGTTGCGGAGAAATCCTGGGAAGAGATAAACGAGATCGTAAATAAGGCTATGCAGTATAACGAATATACGTGGCAGCTTGAAAACGATATACACATAAAAGAGGACTACCGCGCCGAGGGCCTCCATAAGGTGCTTTATCAGTGCCCCGCATGTAAGAAGGAGCACCGTATGGCGTCTAAGGGTACAGAGATATTCTGTCAGGAGTGCGGCAAGAGATGGGAAATGGACGAGCTTGGCAGACTTAAGGCGGTGGAGGGCGAGACCGAGTTTTCTCATATCCCCGATTGGTACGAGTGGCAGAGAGCAGAGGTGAGAGCACAGATAGAAAGAGGAGAATACTATTTCTCCGATACGGTTGACGTTCATTCGCTGCCTCGCTGTATGAGATTTGAGCACCTTGGAGAGGCAAAGCTTACTCATGATCCCGAAAACGGATTTGTACTTGAGGGAGTATACAGAGACGAGCCCTATAGAATAGAGAGAAAGCCTCTTGGCATGTATGGAGTTCATATTGAATACGATTATTGCTATGTTAAGCCCTTTGACTGCATCGACATCTCCACCGACAACGACTCTTTCTATTGTTATCCCACAAAGGAAAACGTTGTAACAAAGCTTTCACTTGCTACAGAGGAGATATATAAGATACAAAAGGCTAAGGTAGACGCAAAGAAGGTCAGAAGAACCACTGAACAATAAAAAATGAAAGGATGATATTTTTGAAAAAGCATATGCGTTTTACATCGGTCGCATTGACAATAATCCTTGCTATGGGATGCTTGGTTTCCGGGGCAGTGAGCCTTCCCGGGCAGATATCATCCTCATATAGCGAAATATATCCCGGTGTTACGGCGACGGAATACTATCTTGCAGAGGGCGGTAAATATAGCGAAAACGGACCGCAGTTTCTGCGCGTTCTTGAGTTTGATCCAAAGCAGGAGGATCTTGCCTTCGACGTAGTTATGGCAGGGGAGAAAATGGGCGAGCTAAAGCCCCTTTCTCAGATAATCGATGAATTTAATGAAACTAATAACGAGAACAAAACTGTTATTGCAGGAATAAACGGTGATCTTTGGACTCAGGCAAGTCACCATTCAAGAGTTGAAGGCGAAAGTGATGATCCGGTTGTTAAAAAGGAGCTTTGTCTTCCTCGCGGATTTACTATGATAGACGGCGAAATAATCACCACCAACTGTATGCCCTATGAAAAGCCCTTCGACGATTATTTCTATTCCTTCGGTATCGCCTCTGACGGTACTCCTTACCTGGGAGATATCTCCGTCAGCATTACCGCAAGGAATCTTACTCAGGGAGTAAATAATATATTTATTGACGGTATCAACCGCCTTCCTGCAGAGGATGCTCTTGTTATGTACACTGACAAGGGACCTATTTCAAACTATGCTCTTGACGATGCCTACGAGGTGGTTATCGACTGTACAAACGATTATACCGTCCGCCATGGAGAGCGGCTTACAGGCAAAGTGACTGCAGTCAGCGCTCCCGGCGAGGAAAGATATGCCATGCAGGAAAACCGTCTTATCCTGACAGCAAGAGGCACCGCCGTCTCCAAGATAGAAAATATGCAGGTGGGAGACAGTATTGCTGTAACGGTCAAGGTCAATGATATGTTTGGTAACAGCGAAGTGTGGCGAGAGATGACAGAGTGCATCGGAGGTCACGTGCCTGTTGTTATGGGCGGAGAGGCGTGTACTGAAAGCTACAGCCGCTCAGACCCCATGACATTGCTCGGTTTTAAAGCTGACGGTACTGTTGTTATGATAGTTAACGACGGCAGACAGGAGGGCTACAGCATCGGTATCAACCGACTTCTTTATGAGGATCTGTGTATTGAACTTGGAATCGATACGGCGTTCATGCTTGATGGAGGTGGTTCAACGACTATGATCGAGCTTTCGGAAAACGGATATGAGCTGACTAATCGCCCAAGTGATTATTATCCCGACGGTGTAACGCAAGGCTGTGAGAGAAGTATCGTTAATGCAGTTCTTCTTTCATATGTAAAAGAGGATGCATCAGCTCCCGGCGATATCGACGGCGACGGCGAGGTTACAATGCTCGATCTCTTTAACCTGAAGCTGTTTATAAAGCAGAAGGATACGCCAACATCAGAAGAAGTAAAAGCAGGTGATATCGACGGTGACGGCGAGCTCACTATGGTTGACTCCTTCGAGCTTAAATACCGCATCTCCAAGGGCTTCTGGAGAGAATAAGTTTAGAATGAATTGATTTATGGGGGGACCTCTCTTTCGCAGAGAGGTTCCCCCCAAGCCGTGAACCCCCAAAGCTCGGCAAGCTCGCTTTGGGGAACCCCGGCCCCCCCTCCAGAGAACCTAAAATAAGGGAAATATTAATTAGTGCGCTGCTATTCGCGCCTTACCGCCCAAATGCGCTTTTATCAAAGCGATTTGGGCATTTTTTTGCGCCTTCGCCGCAAACGGTAAGGCATGGAACCTGCCTTTGGCAGGTTAATGCAGAATTCAGAATGCAGAATGCAGAATTAAGCCGCACGTACCCCAGACACCTATAGGGCGGCTTTAGTAAAGCCACCGTAAAGATAAGTTTAGGCTCGACGAGGCGGCGGGCTGGCTCAGCCCGCCCTACAGGGATAGAGGGGACGTTCACCGAAAACCAACAAGCCGCACGAACCCAAGACCCCAGTAGGGCGGCGAAAACCTGCCTTTGGCAGGTTAATGCAGAATTCAGAG
>JAFUMU010000021.1 GCA_017482495.1 Clostridia bacterium
ATTGGAGCTCATAACGTAGTTAACCTTTGCGGTGCTGTAGCAATGGCTCATTTTATGGGTGTATCTCCTATTGAGATAAAATCTCAGATGCCTAAGATCACAGCAGTTCCTCACAGACTCCAGCTTCTTGAAAAGGGTCCCTATACTATAATAGATGACGCATTTAACTCCAATCCCACAGGAAGCGCCGCAGCCCTTGATACATTGGCACTTTTTGAGGATTACAAGATTCTCGTTACTCCCGGCATGATAGAGCTTGGTTCAAAGGAAGAGGAGCTTAACAGAGAATTTGGACGCCACGCAGCAAAGGTCTGTGACTATGTAGTGCTTGTTGGTAAGAGGCAGACCGCTCCCATCCTTGCAGGACTTCATGATGAAGGATATCCTGACGATAGGGTGTTTGTGGCAGACAGCTTCAATGAGGGAATCAATCAGGCGTATGCTGTGTCAGCCGATAGAAGGAAGATCATCCTTCTTGAAAATGACCTTCCAGATAACTACTAAAAAGAGGTGTTAGTATGAAGATCAAACTTGCAGTCCTTTTCGGAGGAAAAAGTGTTGAGCATGAGGTTTCTGTTATTTCAGCATTGCAGGCTATGGAAAACCTTAATAGTGAGAAGTACGATATAATTCCTGTCTATATTGGTAAAAACGGAGAAATGTTTACAGGCGAATTTCTACGTGATCCTGATGAATATAAGAATATCCCCGCACTTCTTAAAAAGAGTACAGCAGTCAATTTCGTGTTGCGTGACGGTAAGACGATTCTTGAGAGAAAGAATAAAAAAACATTTGGCTCTAACGACATAACTGAGGTCGAGATAGCATTCCCTATAGTACACGGAACAAATGTTGAGGACGGCGTTCTTCAGGGATTCCTAAAAACGGTAGGACTTCCTTTTGTAGGCTGTGACGTGCTTTCCTCCGCAGTAGGTATGGATAAGTATGTAATGAAGGCTATGCTCAAGGACGGAGGATTCCCCGTTCTTGATTGTGTGAGACTTCGTCGTAGCGCTTATGTGGACAGAGATAGGTCCATAGAGCTTGTAGAAGCCAAACTTGAATATCCTGTTATAGTTAAGCCTGTAAATCTTGGCTCAAGCGTGGGTATCTCTAAGGCAAGCGACAGAGATAGTCTCTTTAAGTCTCTTGATGAAGCATTCACATATGCTGATACTGTTATAGTTGAGAAAGCTGTAGTAAAGCTCCGTGAGATAAATTGCTCGGTTGTAGGCGATGTCGACAGTGCGGAGGCGTCTGAGTGCGAGGAGCCCTTCATGTGCGACGAGATACTTAGCTATAAGGATAAGTATATGGGCGGCAGTAAGGGTACTAAAAGCGGTGGTTCAAAGGGAATGGCGAGCCTTGCAAGAAAGGTGCCTGCAGATCTGACTCCCGAAATGAGAGAAAGGATCCGAGGACTTGCAGTTGATGCATTTAAGCATTTGGGATGTTCCGGCATTTCCAGAATAGACTTTATGATAGATGAAGCTGACGGAAGCTTGTATATAAACGAATTCAATACTATCCCCGGTTCTCTCTCATTCTATCTGTGGAAGCCCGTGGGCGTTGAATATACACAGCTCCTTGACAGACTTATAAGTATTGCTCTTAAACGAAATAGAAATGAGTCTGAGATAACATATTCATTTGATTCCAACATTCTTTCAATGGGTGTTCTCAAGGGCTCCAAGGGAACAAAGGGTGCCAAAGGCGCTAAAATGTAAGCTTAATAAGTATAGAGGGAGATGGCCGATATAAGGCATCTCCCTCTTTTTTATTTAATACCTTTTTTTGTAATTATTTTTCTCAGCATATCTACAGGAATAACTGTAAGTGCAAGAGTACCGGTGAAAATCAAAGCAGAGGTGTCAAGCGGAACACATCTGAACACTGTTCCCCCGAAGTAGATTATCATTATCTGAATCACTGCTACCGCACTCATTATGAATATAAAGCCCTTGTTTCCCGCAATGTGGGACAAAATGTTTGCTTTAGGCGTCCTTGCATTGAATGAATTGAATATTCCGCAGAATATAAGAAGTGCAAAAAAAGATGTTAAGAAATACGTATCGCTTTTTCCCTCAAAAAATCCACGGATGGATGGGGAAATAAGAAAAAATATGCATAGCGCAAGACTGTATCCGCCGCCAATGAGTATCTGAACTATCATTTTGGATGACAGGATCTTTTCGCTGAGCGGTCGGCTTGACTTTGTCATATATGACCTGAGAGCAGGTTCACCTGCAAATGCAAGACCGCCTAATGTGTCCATAATTATGTTTACCCATAGCATTTGAATAACAGTTACAGGATTTTCAATTCCGATAAACGGACCTATTAACGACACTCCCATAGCGCATAGGTTCATTGTTAGTTGGAAAACAATAAATTTTCTTATACTTTCAAATATCGTTCGACCGTATAGTATTGCATTTGTTATGGAAGCAAAGCTGTCGTCTGTTATAACAATATCTGCTGCCTCCTTTGCTATGTCCGTACCACTTCCCATTGCAAATCCAACATCTGATGCCTTTAGTGCAGGAGCATCGTTAATTCCGTCACCTGTCATTCCTGTTACAAGTCCTGCTTTTTCAGCTATCCTTACAAGTCTTATCTTGTCGGAAGGAAGTGCTCTTGCTACTACTGCGATCTTGCTAAGAGAAGCTGTCAGCTCACTGTCTGTCATGGCTTTCAGTTTATCCGATGTGAGAACAGCTGTGACATTACCGTGAATAATTCCTGCTTCTTTTGCGATTGCCGCAGCAGTTTCCGCATTGTCTCCTGTAATCATCATAACCTGTATGCCTGCGTTGCGAACTGTATGTACAGCTTGCCTTATATCATGCCTCAGAGGATCTCTGATAGCAATAAAGCATATGAAAATGTTATTTTCAATACAGCACAGTACTCTGGAACCTTGAACGCTAAGCGATCGGTGCAGACTTTCAAGTGCCTTTTTTTCTTTATCAGAAAGATCATAAGGAGTACCGTCTGATCTGTAAGCTGCTGAAATAACAGAGAGCAGTTTTTCAGGCGCACCAATGTAATAAGTATTTCCTAAATGAATCCCCTTGGAATATTTCAGCGATGGGTCAAACGCTGAACGCGTAGCTTCACAGCGCTTGCTTTTTTTGAGAAAAAATTTTATGATTGCTTGCTCAGTTGAACTGACCGTACCTGTACCGCATGCACAATCAGCACATTTTATCAGTGTTTCAGCTATTACTTTGTGCTTTTTCAATTGTTGAAGGGAAGTGTAATGTGAGTCGGACAGATGCACACCGCATACTGTCATATTGCCTGTAGTCAGTGTTCCGGTCTTGTCTGTAAAAAGAATGTTTAAATTACCAGCCGTTTCAATGCCTACCATTTTTCTTACAAGTACACCGTGCCGAAGCATTTTTTTCATGTTGGATGACAGTACGACCGTTATCATCATTGGAAGTCCCTCAGGTACAGCCACTACTATCACAGATACAGCAACAGTTATTGCATGCAGAAGCTGATTTATAAGAAAAGATCTGTCATTTAGCTTTTCAATTATCGTAGAAAGCTCCATATTGCTGTCTATTACAAAAACGTTGAAAAGATATGCAAATGCAATCATAAATGCCAAAACATAGCCTATGTAGCTGATGCTTCCTGCAAGATCGGAAAGACGTTTTTTTAGAGGACTCGGTCTGTTGTCCTCCTGGAGGTCCAAAGCCAGTTTCCCGATAAGAGAATTATCGCCTGTCCGTACTGCGATCATTTCACAGCTACCGGTGCAAATGAGACTTCCGCCGAAAAGCTTATCAGCATCATCAGTGTCGGAAGTGAATCCTTCTGTTGAAATATTGGGAAGGGAATAAGGATGCTTCCTTGCCTCTTTACTCTCACCGGTAAGAGGAGATTGATTACATGTTACTTCTCCTGATAAAATATAACCGTCACATGGTACCTTTTGTCCCGGTGAAAGGAGGATAATATCACCGATAGCTATCATGTCTGATGATATCTGTTTTATTTCACCTCCACGTTTTAGCGAATAGTGTGTGGTGGAGCTGTCAAGACATAGCTTGTCAAAAGCAAGGGAGGACGAATATTCTGAGATGGTTGATACGAGTGTTGCAATCGTGATGGCTGTGGCTATCCCCACCGTCTCAGGGATGTTTATATGACCGAGACTGACGATAGCGTTTATTATAAGAGCTCCAATAAGTATTCTAATTATAGGATCGTTGAAGTTTTTGAAAAGCTGAGAGAAAAATCCGGCTCTTTTTTTCTTGGTAATAAGGTTTTTTCCGTTTTTCGTAATGCTTGCTTCTGCTTCTTGGTCTGTTAGTCCGTTTTTGTTGAGATATGTAACTGATGACATGTGAGAGCGCTTGATGAGATTTTGTGTACTGTCCCGACTTCTCCCGAATGATAATTGTCCGTAATTTATACGATCACCCCGTTTCTTTTTTTCAGTATATGAAACAGGTGGTTTTTTTATTATTGTTTTAGCGTATCCCTCTTGATTTTACTTTGTGATTCTGCTATACTGTGATAGTGCTTGATTTGATTGAGCAGCTTTTAACAGTGCCCCCTATAGTTAAATGGATATAACAAATCCCTCCTAAGGTTTTGCTCTATCCGTGTGATACTCGCAGGAAAGCGAGAAAACGCGAGAAAAACGCCGATTTCGCGACCTTGTATCAAGACCTCTGGCAATTTGGCACCCTGTTTGGTACCCTTTGGTGCCTTTTCAGGAAAATGTAAGGGATAAGCCATCGAAGCCTAATTTACCTAAATTTCATAATATGCGCCCGTAGCTCAGCAGGATAGAGCGTTCGCCTCCTAAGCGAAAGGCCGCGCGTTCGAATCGCGCCGGGCGTGCCAAATGACAACCCTTTATCGAATTTCTGTTTTGATAAAGGGTTGCTTTTCAAATTGTTGCCGTTCGTATTAAACAAAGGAGTACAATTTCTATGATAAAACAAATACAAATATCGGGATTTCGTGGATTTGGGATTCCTCAAATAGTTCCTTTTGCTGTCCCTTCTGCTCAGAAATTTGGAAGCGGGCTTACTATTATAACTGGAGGAAACAATTCAGGAAAAACCACAATTATTGAATCAATTCGTGCATTCAACGGAAATGAAAGCCCTTCTTTCTCTGAAGGGCGCCGGAACGCTAATACCGAAAGCGTTGTTGAACTAGTTATGGAATCTGTATCTGGAGATGTGTCAACTATTAAATCCATTCCCGGAAATGGCAGTTCGACAGAAAAAACTGATACAATAAAGCCCAAGACGTATATTCTCCAGTCAAGACGTGCTGTGCCCTTTGAATTTGGAAAACTATCTTGGGATCGTGACGCATATATTACACAAACGCAAAATCTCGGCAGTCAAAGGACCTCAACGTTAGATCATTTCGATGCCAGAATATTTCAAATCGAAAAAAGAAAATCGGAATTTGATCTTGTTTTGCAAAAAGTATTTGGCGAAGACTTTCGCTGGACCGTCGAGCAGCGCGACACTGGAAAGTATTATATTAAATACATTAAGGACGGTATTGCGCACAGCAGTGAAGGCGTTGGAGATGGAATTTGGAGTATCTTCACTATTTGCGCTGCCCTATTTGATGCGCCTGAGGAAAGCATGGTTGTAATAGATGAACCAGAATTATCTATTCACCCCGCAATGCAAAAACGACTTATGAAACTTCTTGGAGAGTACGCTCAAACACGGCAAATCGTAATCAGTACACATTCTCCGTATTTTGTTGATTGGAATGCTATTATTAACGGCGCAATGTTAATACGGACGGTTAAGGAAGGCGTTAACACCAAGTGCTATCATTTGTCTAATGATTGTCGCACTTTATTTAAGGGCATACTCAAGGACCTGAATAATCCACACACACTTGGCCTTGTAGCCAATGAAGTTTTCTTTTTAAACGACAAAGTTATTCTCGTCGAGGGACAAGAAGATGTTGTGATTTTTAATAAGATTGCAACCGACCTCGGACGCTCCATTGATGGTGACTTCTTTGGTTGGGGTGTTGGTGGAGCAACAAAAATGAGAGCCTTCTTAAAACTGTTTAATGATTTGGGTTACAAGAAGGTTATTGCTATCCTTGATGGCGATAAAAAAGATACTGCAGAGGAATTGGGAAAAGAGTTTTCTTCTTGTGGATATAGATTTTTTGTGTTGCCTACCGATGATATCAGGGATAAAGAAGGACGAGAACTTGCTCCCAAAATCGGAATTGCCACTGATAAGGGGCGGTTCAAAGATGAACACAAAGCGTATCTAACCAATCTTTTTGATGAGATTTCTGCTGCATTTTGCAAATAATCACTTGCAAAATTTAGGGCGATGGCCGTTATGGTCATCGCCCTTTGCGTTGTTGGTTTATTCGAATAGCTGTTCCAGCTTTTCTGCGGCTGTTTTGTCGGAGCTCTTTAGGAAGTGGCTGTAGATGTCCGTCGTGGTACTTGTTCTCGCGTGTCCTGCTCTACCGGCCACTGTGACAAGCGGTACGCCGGCTGCGATCTGCATGGTGATGTTTGTATGTCGCAGCGAATGCACCGTTCTGTGTGGCAGCCCTGCCGCGTCACACACTTTATGTACCCATGTGTACACGGTGCCGGGATAGATCTGTGCGCCGCACTCCGCGATGAACAGTCGATCAGTTCCTTTCCATTGATCGCCCATATCGTAGCGGTACTGATCGTACCATGCCTTATATTCCGAAAGCACCGACAGCAGCTTTTCCGATATGGCAATCACGCGCTTGCTGCTCTCGGTTTTGGGCTCCTTATCTACGATGCCGATACCCGCTACCGTCGTGACCGAGCGCTCAATGGTGATGGTGGCCTCTTTGAAGTCGATATTCGACCACTCCAGTCCGCAGAGCTCACCGCGCCGCATGCCTGTTAGCAGCAGGATCATCGCTGCCGTTTTGTATCGTATATCCGGATAGGTATCTGCTGCCGCATAGAATTTCTTAGCGTCTTCGTCGTTCATGTAGTCGATCTCCTTTGATGGCCGCTTTGGAAAATCTATGTAATCTGCGCTGGCATAGTTATCGTTGATGAGGCGTTGCTTCTTTGCGTGAGATAGTATGGCGCGCAGTGTTCGTTTAATTTTGTGCATTGTTTCGTAGGCGTATAGTTCCTTTTTCGTTGTTACATTGA
>JAFUMU010000022.1 GCA_017482495.1 Clostridia bacterium
AAAACTTTTTCTCGAAAAAGTTTTCCCCGCATAATAAAGCTATTTAGTTAAATCTCTTACTCAGCCTTAGCTTCCTCAAGATCAACGAGCTTGATAAGAGCCATCTCTGCAGCGTCACCGCGGCGAGGGCCGAGCTTATAGATTGTGGTATAACCGCCATTAACTGCTGCATACTTAGGAGCAACCTGCTCGAAGAGCTTAGTTACAACATCTTCCTTAGTGATGTATGCGAGAGCCTGACGACGGCTTGCCAGAGTATTCTTCTTGCCGAGAGTGATCATCTTCTCTGCCATTGCACGAACTTCCTTCGCACGGGTCAGAGTAGTCTCGATGGAACCGTTCTCGATAAGGTAGGTAACCATACCGCGGAGCATAGCCTGTCTGTGGGCGGTAGGTCTGCCGAGTTTTCTGGTACCGGGCATTTTCATGTCCTCCTTCTGCTGAAAATTTCATTCTGCCTGTGGCGGCAGTCACATTACTCCGACTCAGTCTTCCTCTTTCTTGAGTTCCAGACCGAGTGAATGGAGTTTCTGAATTACTTCCTCAAGCGATTTCTTTCCGAGGTTTCTGACCTTAATCATATCCTCTTCAGTCCTGTTAGTCAAATCCTGCACTGTATCAATGCCTGCACGCTTCAAGCAGTTGAAGCTACGAACAGACATGTCAAGCTCCTCAATGGTCATCTCAAGGATCTTACCTTGTACAGTTTCCTGCCGCTCGATCATTATCTCAGCGCTCCTTGCTTCGTCGGAAAGATCGACGAACAAGTTGAGATGCTCGTTGAGTATCTTGGCTGCAAGAGAAACCGCTTCCTTTGCCGAAATAGTACCGTTTGTACAAACGTCAAGTGTCAGCTTGTCATAGTCGGTAATATTACCCACACGGGTGTTTTCGACATTGTAATTTACGCTGATTACCGGAGTGTAGTTTGAGTCAGTGAAGATGGTGCCGATGGGAGCTGAAGTTCCCTCGGACAGTTCCTTGTAGATCTCCTTATTGCGCTCGTCGGTCACATAACCGCGGCCCTTATCAAAGGTGATCTCCATATAGAAACGAACATCCTCGTTCACATACGCGATGTGCTGACCGGGATTGAGGATCTCGATATCGGGATCCGCCTGGATATCTCCGGCAGTAACATTGCATGCACCGGTCACATCAATGACAACGGTCTTGGGGCAATCCCCATGGAGCTTCGCATTGATTCCCTTGACGTTGAGGACGATCTCGCAAACATCCTCTTTTACGCCGTCGATAGTGGAGATCTCGTGAAGCACGCCGTCGATCTTGATGCTGGTAACAGCAACGCCGGGCAGAGAGCTGAGAAGAATACGGCGCAGGGAGTTACCCAGCGTTACTCCGTAACCTCTCTCCAAGGGCTCAACGATAAATTTAATGCTCTTGCCATCCTCGGACAAGTTCATCGTTGAAATATTCGGCTTTTCAATTTCTATCATAATAATAACCCTCCGTCATAAAATATGCAGAACTGATCTGCTCTTTTGCGTTCATACGGCTCTGCGGAAGAAGCTCTCCCACAAAGTAAGCCGCGGATCATGCCGATGCGAGGCATATATAGCCTTTACCGACGCAACACGGTACGAGCCTATCCCACGCACGGCAACGGTTATTACTTGGAATAAAGCTCGATGATAAGCTGCTCCTCGAAGGGGAAGTCAACGTCATCTCTCTGAGGAATAGCGGTTACCTTTGCGCTCATGGCATCAACGTTAACATCAAGCCACTTGGGCGCGATAACCTGTGCCATCTGCTCTGCGAGAACTTTGAACTTTTCGGTAGAACGGCTCTTATCCTTAAGAGCGATAACATCGCCCACCTTCACAATGATGGAAGGGATGTCTGCCTTCTTACCGTTAAGAGTGAAGTGACCGTGACGGATAAGCTGACGAGCTTCCTTACGGCTGGATGCGAGGCCCATTCTGTAAACTACGTTGTCGTAGCGACGCTCCAGAAGGCTCAGCAGATTCTCACCTGCGATTCCCTCCTGCTTGTCGGCCTTAACATAGTACTTCTTGAACTGCTTCTCGGGTACACCGTAGTAACGCTTTGCGGTCTGCTTCTCTCTGAGCTGGAGTCCGTACTCCTTAACAGTCTTACGACCTGCACCGTGCTGACCGGGAACAGTAGAACGCTTTACGATAGCGCACTTATCGGTAAGGCAGCGATCTCCCTTAAGGAAGAGCTTCTTACCCTCTCTGCGGCACAGCTTGCAGGAAGGTCCTGTATATCTTGCCATAGGTTATATCCTCCTTCTGAAATTATACGCGGCGGCGCTTAGGCGGGCGGCAACCGTTGTGGGGAATGGGAGTTACATCCTTGATAAGGGTGATGTCCAGTCCTGCGGTCTGAAGAGCGCGGATAGCAGACTCACGTCCGTAGCCGGGTCCCTTTACGAACACTTCAACAGTTTTCATACCGTGCTCAACAGCACCTTTTGCTGCAACCTCTGCAGTCAGCTGAGCTGCGTAAGGGGTAGATTTTCTGGAGCCCTTGAAGCCCTGTCCGCCTGCGGATGCCCAGGAGATGGTGTTTCCTGCAACATCGGTGATGGTTACGATACAGTTATTGAAGGTAGAATAGATGTGAGCAGCACCGCGCTCAACATTTTTACGCTCGCGGCGTCTCTTTGTAACCTTTTTTGTTACCTTTGCCATGCTTTACTCACTCCTTTACTTCTTCTTGTTTGCAATAGTCTTCTTAGGACCCTTGCGAGTTCTTGCGTTTGTCTTGGTGCGCTGACCTCTTACGGGCAGACCTTTTCTGTGTCTGATTCCGCGGTAGCAGTTGATCTCAACAAGACGCTTGATGTTAAGAGCGGTCTCACGGCGGAGCTCACCCTCAACGGTGTAATTGTTTTCAATTACGTCACGGAGCTTTGCGATCTCGTCCTCAGTCAGATCCTTTGCGCGGGTATCGGGATTGATACCGGTCTGTGCAAGGATATCTCTGGAGCTCTTGAGACCGATTCCGTAGATATAAGTCAGAGCGATCTCTACACGCTTCTGATTGGGAATATCAACACCGGATATACGAGC
>JAFUMU010000023.1 GCA_017482495.1 Clostridia bacterium
TATAATAGGATTAACAATTATAGGGGGACATTTTTATGATGATTTCAACCAGAGGACGTTATGCTCTTCGCGTTATGATAGACCTTGCAGGACAGGATCCTGATATCTTCGTTCCACTGAGAGACATAGCAGAACGTCAAAACATCTCTGAAAAATATCTTGAATCAGTTATTAAAGCTTTGGTTTCTGAGGGATTACTGTGCGGAATGCGGGGAAAAGGCGGCGGCTACAAGCTTCCACAGTCACCTGAACACTACTCCGTCGGTACGATTCTTCGTCTCACCGAGGGGACACTTGCGCCTGTTGCTTGTCTTGAATGTAACGGCGAATCCGAATGCGACCGTTCTCACGAATGTCCCACGCTCCCGCTTTGGCAGAAGTTGGACGAGCTTATCGGATCATACCTTGATTCGATCTCCCTCGCCGATCTTATAAACAAAAACTTATAACCCCTTTAAGTATTTAACCTCTGCCTTTTTGTATTTTGCGTTAACCCCGGAGAATCTTTCCTCAAAAGGTTCTCCTGAAACATCTTCAAACCTTTTCGCAGAAAATCCCCTGCTCCCCCGGTATTCGGGGTAGCAGGGGATCTTTTACAAAGAGATTTTAAAATGATCAGTCCTTAGCTTCAAGGAGGAGACGCTTTTCAGCTTCGGGGCACCAGAGTCCGTTATTCGCCTTGCAGATCTTATCAAGATCGGCGAAGAGCTCAGCATATTCGCCACCCTCAGCTGCTACCTTACCGAAATCGTCGATAGCTGTGAGAGGAAGCTCGATGTGAGTATAGATAAGCTTCTTGCCGCCGGGAATGGAGGGAAGATCGATAGTTGTCTGTGCTGCCGCATTAAGACCGCCGATATGAGTTATCATACCGGAAGGATTGACCTTACCCTGCTCCATAAGACGGAGGGATTCGCGCATATCGTCTGTATTACCGCCGGATGTACCAACGATATGAGTCGAAGCATAATGAACGTTATAGAAATTAAACATCGCAGAGAACTGTGCGTTTGTGGGACCTGCAAAGAAGTTGAGACAGCCGTCGCGTCCGAGAAGTGCATCGCCCATTTCAACAACAGGCTTAACGGGAGCGTATACAAATACGTCATCAAATCCGTCGCCCTTGCAGAGAGCCTTAAGCTCTTCAACGGGGTTCTCCATATTGTTTGTATTAACATAGTGAAGCTCAACACCGTTAGCTGCAGCATCTTCAACAGTTACAAGAGTTGCCGCTCTCTGGAGTCTTGCATCGTCGATATCTGTTACAACAAGAAGTCTGGGAGGTCTGCCGCCATGGATAGCGTAGTCAACAGCACCAAGGCCCATAGGACCGGCACCCGCAAGGATAGCCATATCGCCACCCTCAACAGTACCCATCTTGTGAACGTATTCGCCGGGAGTTGTATGATAGTTAGCGTGGAATCCACCAACGATACAGCTCATAGGCTCTGCAAGGCTTCCCCAATAGAATGCCTCGCCGTTGTAAGGAAGCAAACAGTTGCACTCCATAACCTCAGCAGGGATAATAACATATGTAGCACCGCCGCCTACATATTTGTAGGAATAGCCGGGAGCCGCAAGGCTACCCTTATAGTTAATTGCAGGCTGGATAGAGAATCTGTCGCCAACCTTGAACTGATCCTGCCACTTTGCGCCAACCTCAACAAGCTCACCGCAGAATTCGTGACCGATGATTACAGGATTTTCTGCAATATCCTCGGGAACTCTCTTATGGTCTGCGCCCTGGAGGGCTGCCTTGTGGGATGACATACATATACTGTCGGAAATTACCTTCGCAAGGATCTCGTCCTCACGGATCGCGGGGAGCTCGAATTCTTCTGTGCGAATGTCGTTTTTGCCGTAAAGTCTTGTAGCTTTAGTCTTCATTTTTACCACTCTCCGATTTATTGAATAATTTTTTTAATCTGTTGTGATTAGCTTCTTTTCTGCTGTCATCTTCGATAACATCAATTCTGTAGCTGTCGTCTCTGAAAGCAATATCAAGCATCAGCCCTTCCCGTACGCCGTCAATAAGGACGCAAGGAATGTCTATATTGTTTGATCCGTCATCGGGAGTGCAAACTGCATATTCTCCCTCAATGCGATCGATAACGTATCTTTTGGTTTCCATATTAATAGCGGGGCATTTCTGTAAAGCCTACCTTGCGACGAACCTTAGACATTGTTCTGAGAGAATCGTGTGCCGCTTCTCTTGCGCCCTTTGCCATAACCTCTTCAAGATACTTCTTATCTGCAACAAGTCTTGCAAACTCTGCCTGTACGGGAGCAAGTGCATCTGCGCAGACTTCACCCACAGCAAGCTTAAAGTCGCCATATCCCTTGCCTTCAAATTCACGCTCGATCTCTTCAAATGTCTTGCCGGTGAAAGCTCCGTAGATAGACATAAGGTTAGTAACACCGGGCTTGTCGTCAGCCGCTCTTACCTCGGAGCCTGAATCTGTAACGGCCCTTTTAAACTTTCTGATAATGGCATCACGAGGATCAAGAATTCTTACAGTTGCATTCTCGTTCTCATCAGACTTACTCATCTTCTTTGTAGGCTCAGCAAGGCTCATGATCCTTGCTGAAGGGGTTGCATTAATAAGAGGCTCAGGAACAATGAATGTATCTCCGTGGATCCTGTTAAAGCGTTCAGCAATGTCTCGCGCAAGCTCAAGATGCTGCTTTTGGTCGCTTCCCACGGGAACCAACTCCGTCTGATAAAGCAGGATATCTGCTGCCATAAGTGCAGGATACGTGAAAAGACCTGCGTTAATATTGTCGGCATTCTTTGCACTCTTGTCCTTAAACTGAGTCATTCTTGAAAGCTCGCCGAACATCGTATAGCAATCAAGGATCCAGCCAAGCTCAGCATGGCCGGAAACGTGGCTCTGAACGAAAAGCACATTCTTCTCGGGATCAAGACCGCAAGCCATATAAAGTGCAAGAGTCTCGTATGTTCTGCGGCGAAGATCCGCAGGATTCTGACGAACTGTTATAGCGTGCTCGTCAACAACGCAATAGTAGCAACGGTATTCCTCGGAATATTCGGCAAAATTCTTGATAGCACCGAGATAGTTGCCGATAGTAAGCTGACCCGAGGGCTGTACGCCTGAGAATACCACCTTTTTATCCTTATACATTATATCTTATCCTTTCGGGATGGCATATTTACACTTATATTCATTATATAACACCCCGTTTAAAGTGTCAAGGGGAGCAGGAAAATAATACTCTTGTGACTTTTATTCGCACAAAGCACAAGAATTTGTCACATTTTCACACAAAACATTTTTGAACTATTTTTCATTTAGACTATTGTTTGGTTTTGTCTCAAAAAACGTTATATGCACATTTTTTGAAGGATATGTCGTATGGTATAACAAAAAAACGCATTTTCGCATATAAAAACTGTGTTTTACCAGCACAAAGCCAACCATTTATAATTATGCAATTGTCTATTATGACATGCAATCACAGTCTTTTAGTCAAGTGCATATGTTTTACACATTTCCCTCTTGTTCTTCATCTATAAGCTGAAATCTCAGTACAGTTTCTCCTTGATACTGCACTTTTTCATCCCACATACACGCAGGGCGTATCCAAAGTCCGCCATCGGAGGTGCTTTGATACACTACCATTTCTTCAAGGCTCTCGCTATGCTTTCCGATACCGATAACCCGATACACACCACCCTTGAAGTGCTTATATATTCCCTTTTTTATCTCCATATTATTCTCCGAAAAACGGGTCGCCCAACAGACGACCCGTTCATTTCATTTATTTATTGCAAGCTACAGCGTCCTTATAGAACTTGTCCATTTCCTTCTTTGTGGAGAAGGTTGCAACATACATCTGATTACCCATTGCGCCTGCAAGAGCATCGGGAATACGCTCGACCATCTTCATATTCTCGCCGTATTTTGCCATAAGAGCATCGTGATCAAGAACGAAGTCCTTACCGTCACGGCGTCCTGCGTATGCACAGTAAAAGTGCTCACCTACAGGAAAGAGTGTGGAACCGTATGCGATCATATCAGCCCAGATCTTGTACACGTTTGTGGAATTAGCGAAGTTGATCATATCAGGAGTAAATCCGCCGCAGGGACGCATATTTACCTCAAGTGCAACAACGTCGCCCTTCTTGCCGAGACCCTCCTGGTCCTGTGTAAGACGGAAGAACTCGAAGTGAACAAAGCGGCTCTTAACGCCAAAGCTCTTAACTGTTGCTCTGCCTGCTTTTCTTGTATCTGCAGGAAGATTCTTAACGATATAGTAGCAACTGTTATCCTTATTATTTACGATATCCATAATTGAATCGGGAGTTACGTTACCTGTTTCAAAAATGGGGTTACCCTCGGCGTCGATAATTGCATCGTAGGAGTTGACCTCTGCATTAACAAACTCCTCCATAATGTAGAGAACTTCCTTGGGATATGTCTCGTAGAAGTTTACAAGATCCTCGTCGCATGAGAGCTTATATGTAGCAGCAGCACCAACGCCGTTATCAGGCTTAACTACAACGGGGTAGCCAACCTTACCGATAAACTCACGGCATCCCTCAAGGCTTTCAACAAGGTAGTAGCGTGCAACGGGAATGCCTGCAGCCTCGTAGTATGCCTTCATCTTGGACTTGTGCTTGATGCGCTCCATATCGGATGTCTGGAATCCGCTTGTGATATTGAAATCTGTACGGAGCCTTGCATCCTGCTCAAGCCAATATTCGTTATTGGATTCGAGCCAATCGATTTTACCGTGCTTGAATGCAAAGAAAGCAACTGCGCGGTATACATCGTCGTAGTTTTCAAGGCTGTTAACCTTGTAGTACTCGTTAAGGCTGTCTCTGAGCTCGGGTCTGAGCTCATCATAGGGAGCCTCTCCGATTCCGAGAACGTTCATGCCGTTATTCTTTAATTCTTTACAAAACTGCCAATAGTTTGTAGGAAAGTTGGGTGAGATAAAAATTATATTTTTCATTTTGGTTCTCCTTATGTATTATATATCATCAATCCCAAAGAAGCTTGGGAATAAAATATTCAACCTGCTTATACCACCAATCCCAATCATGGCAAACATCGCTGCCCCATACGTCGACCCAAATATTGATACCCTTATCATTGAAGATATCGCGGAGTCGGAATGTGGAATCAGGTATCTCCCATGCGCCTGTTCCAACGCAGATGATACCCTTACCGCTGTTATACTTTTCAATATAGGGATGACCGTAAGTCATATTTGCCATATAGTGAACGGGAGAGTTGTTATACACCACCTCGTCCATATAGTCGCCGAAGCCGTAATTGGAGTCGTAAATACCGCTGAGTGCAAGAGTTCCTCTTACTGTATCGGGGAAACGGAGAAAGAGATTCAATGCGTGAGTTGCGCCAAGGCTGCAGCCGAAGGTTACAACGTCATCTCTGCCCGTGTACTGCTTGAGCAGGGGGATGGCCTCATTTATTATATAGCTCATCCACGCCTCATGGCGTCTGGCTCTGTCATAGGCGGGCGTCCATTTATCTGAATAGGTCTCACGATCGATAGTATCGATTGCCAGAACTGTTACATCACCGTTTTCGATATAAGGTCCCCAATATTCTGTCATCTTGAAGTTTTCAAAGTCGAAAAATCGGCCGTCCTGACAGGGAATGAACAGCACTGGCTTACCGCTGTGTCCGTAAAACTTGCATTCCATATCTCTCTGAAGAGAATGGGAATAAGTTTTAACATATTGTGTTTCCATTTTATTCTCCTGATATTATTTGTAAAGTAGTAGATCTATAAAGAAAGGGATCTGCTTTTCCCAGCAAGCCTCGCAATGGTCCCCGTTGGGTACTATACGGGATGTAAGGTAAACACCTTTTTCAAGTAGGATACCGGTTACTTTGCGGAATCGCACTGCCATATTTTTATGGTGCCTCATCTCATTTGAGCCATAGTCCATATATATAACAGTTCCCGGTCTTATATATGAATTTTTAAGAAGCGCATCAAGCTGTCCCGATGCAAACCAAATTGACGGCGACAGACAAGCCGCCTTTGAAAATTTGCTGTTGTATTTTGTAACTGCGTAAAGACTCATAAGTCCGCCCATGGAGCTTCCTGCAATGTAGGTATGCTTCCTCCCCTTCAAGGTGGGATAATTGGCATCCACATAGGGCTTGAACTCTTTAACAAGCCAATCCATAGTGAGCTTGCCTCTTCCCTCTATATGTCCAACCTTAGGATTGGTAAATGTAAAGGGAGAGTATTCGCTGAGACGTCCTCCGTCGGGAGAATGATTACACTCTACCGCCGCTACTATAAGGGGAACATCGTTATAAATGAGAAAATCAAGCATACCCCAGCTCTTGCCGTAGGTAGCATCCTCATCAAAAAATACATTGTGTCCGTCGAACATATAAAGCACAGGGTATTTACCGGGCTTATCGGGACAGTACACATACGCAAAGCGCTCCTCGTCTCCTGTGAGGTCGGGAAGCGTTACCTTGAATTTATCTAACATAAAAAAAATCCTTTGCCAAAAAAGTAATATTATCATACCCTTATTGCAGACACATTATATATCCTCGCAACAAAAGCTATTACTTCACCGCATAAAAGCAGATACTTTATTCTACTAAATAATTTTGCAAATTTCAACACATTTTGATAATAATTATTTACTATTTTAAACTTTTATGAAAAATACCCATCA
The DNA here is from genome assembly GCA_017482495.1 of Clostridia bacterium. Classification (GTDB taxonomy): domain Bacteria; phylum Bacillota; class Clostridia; order Oscillospirales; family CAG-272; genus Avispirillum. The sequence continues at coordinate 6,695 of JAFUMU010000023.1, forward strand.
TACTGTACTCTCTTATACACTTACTATGACATATATATGTAGAAAAATGCCTCATTGACACAGATTTAAATTAGTGCTACAATAAAAAACAGTGAAAAATAGAAGGAGTAGCCGCGTGAAGATAGTATGTCTTGCAGAAAACACATCAGTCTCTCATAACATCGGATATGAGCACGGGCTGTCATTATATATCCAATGCGATGCCGGAGCCATACTTTTTGATATGGGACAAACAGACCTTTTCTCAGAAAATGCAAAGAAACTGAATGTCGATCTTTCCTCTGTTCGCTATGCAGTAATTTCTCACGGACACTACGACCACGGAGGAGGGCTTGAAAGCTTTCTTAAGATAAATTCCTCCGCCCCCGTATACATAAACCCATACGCCTTTGATGGACACTACAACGGAACCAATAAATATATAGGACTCTCTCCCGCCCTCAAAAACGATCCTCGATTAGTGTATACACAAGATAAACATATTATAAAAAATGGCATAACTCTTTTTACTTGCAAAGGGTATCCCGAATACCACAACTTCGGTAGCTTCGGGCTTAACACTCTTGAAGGAGAAAATTTTGTGCCGGACGACTTCAAACATGAGCAATACCTTCTCATTGAAGAAAACGGAAAAAGAGTCCTTTTCAGCGGATGCTCCCACAGGGGAATACTTAATATAGCAAAATGGATAAAAGCCGACATTATAATAGGCGGATTTCACTTTTCAAAGCTTCCTCTCGACAATACCCTCCAGGCCTACGCCAGAGAGCTTAACGAAAGCGGCATAACATTTTACACCTGTCATTGCACGGGAGTGGAGCAATACAGCTTTATGAAAAGGTATATGAACAAGCTAAACTACCTGTCCGCAGGACAGACCATAATATTATAAGGAGAAATATCATGAAAATAGCAGTTACATACGAAAACGGAGAAATATTCCAGCATTTCGGCCACACAGAGCAGTTCAAGCTCTATTCTGTTACAGACGGCAAAATAACAAACACACAGATCGTTGACACGCTGGGAAGCGGTCACGGAGCACTTGCAGGACTTCTCAGTGCCCTCGGCGTTGACACACTCATCTGCGGAGGAATAGGCGGCGGCGCGCAGTCAGCTCTTGCAAATGCAGGCATCAAGCTTTACGGCGGAGCCTCCGGAGACGCAGATGCCGCAGTTGAAGCCCTTCTTGCAGGAGAGCTTGCATACGATCCCAATGCAAAATGTGACCATCACGACCATCACGGAGAAGGTCACAGCTGCGGCGATCACGGCTGCGGAAGTCATAGCTGTCATTGATCTTGGTGTTAATATTCAGATCTAAAGCTTATTACTCCATAATTAAAAGAGCACTTCGCTTCGAAGTGCTCTTTTTTGTTATTTATGCTCCCTTGATCAGCTGGGTAATTGCCGCCTTATCTCGTGCATTAACCTTTCCGTCGCCGTTAATATCTATATATTGCGACATTTCGCCTGATTTAATAGCGCTTGTGACAGCAGCCTTATCGCGTGCGTTGATCTTGCCGTCGAAGTTAAGGTCGCCACTAAGATACAGCTTGATATTTACGGTGACAGACTCCGAGCCTATAACGATAGTTCTTTCCTCAGTTACGTGGCCTGCCTTCATAACGACCATAGTGTAAGTGCCGGTAGCTATATTCGCAATAGAATATTCAGCTTTATTTCCTGTAACTATAGCCTCATATGCCACCTCGGAAGCACCTTCGGGTATAAGCCATACAGTTACGTTATCGCTTTCGCTGCCAAAGCTTTCAATGGTGCCGCTGAAGGTTTTAGATGTAGCGCCTCTAGGGAACGTATAATAGATATATGCAGCCGTTTTGTTGCCGTATACCGTATCCCATTCTCCGTCAGGCACCACCTGATTACCGTTAACGTATGCAGTCAGAGGCTGTATGAACTGACAAGCATCGGCACTGCCAAGCTTTGTGGGGATAAGCTTTATTTCAACTCTGTATTTTTCTCCCGCAACGAAGGTGTCCTCGGGTAAGAGCATATTTCCCTCGCTATCGTACCATACGATACCGTTAGATCCGGCATACTTGGGATCGAGCTGATACCATTCGGGATAAGCAACGGTTGCCGTATAGTCGGGATGCTCTCCTGCCTTGGGCGAAGCGAGACCGTTTACCATTACAGTAGTTATCTCCTTGCCCTTACAAGTGAAGCTGCAGCTTACACGGCGCTGGCTGGCGAAGTATCCCTCCCAAACGTTGACCTCTGCTACAAATCCGTTGACAGAGCCGGTGGTTGCATTCTCATAATATTTGGGAGTATATGAAAACTCGTAGCCGTCCTCCGTGATCATGTAAGCATATACCAGATACTCGTGTCCGGGAATAAAGCGCTCGTCGGAATATACCCAATCGCTCTCGGTAAGGTCAAACCAACCGATACCGTTTACGATATAATATCTTCTTTCATACTCTGGGATATCCCACGGCAGATAATCGTCCTCGTAGCGGGTATAATCCGTACGAATACCGTAGCCGCTGCCGCGAACGGAGGCAGTATACTCAGGTTTATTACCTCCGACAGGCTCTGTTAAGTTATCGATCACGATATTCTCGACCACGCTGTCGTTACACAAACCGAATTCATAATATATGGTTATATAATGAGCAGGATCCTGACCGTAGGTCTTATGCGCTTTGGTAAAATTACCGTTGACCTTTGCCCAGATGTACGGATCATCACCGTCGTACGAAGCCATCTCAGGGAACTCATACCCTGATTTTGTTTGCATTTCCACTGCAAATCTGTAATATTTACCCGCAACGAAGGCTGTGCTCTTATCGATCAATTTCCAGTTATCAACACCGTTGTCAGAGACAAACCAGAATCTGTACTGTGTATAGTTTCCGGAAGCACCCATGGCGGTATAGCACGCAGGGCGGTCAACTGTAACCGTATAGCTGGGAAGCTGTCCCTCCTTGGGGGCTACAACAAAGATCTCCGGAGGATAGATCATATCCTTCTTGGAATCGCACACCTCACAGATATAATCCATATCCTCATCTATGTGCTGACGGAGTCTTGTTACACTGTCGCACTCGGGGCTGACGCACACAAGAATATGTCCGTTATATTTTCTTCTTGCATCGCTGAAGGCACCCGAGCGATCGCTAAGGTAATCCTCATAATACTGATAATTATGCTTTGCAGTAAGGGTAACGTCAACCGTTCTTGTTTCGTTGCCCTCCTCGTCGGTGATGATACATGCATAGGTATATTCCGTACAGCAGGCATCCTCGGGTACCAACATCTTCAGCTCGGGACCATCGTAAACCTCTCCCTCCTGCGGACCGGTAAGAGGCACGTATGTGAGTTTGCCGCCAACGTATTGCTTTCTGCACCATGTATATGTCAGAGCGCTTTCGCCCTCGGCTGTAACGCTGAAGGTGGCGAAGTTGCTCTCGTCATAGCCCTCATCGGGGTCATAAGAATAAGCACTTGTTGATTTTTTGGGCTGCTTGGTGATGAGAATCTTGCCGATCTCATATTCACAGATATCGCAGTAGCCGTTTCTGTCCTCATCCTCGTGGGGACGCAGGTGGGTAACCTCTTCACAATCATCAGCAACGCATTGCAAAATATGGCCGTATTTATTTCTTTCGGCATATTCCAAGGGATACTGATTGCTTAGATACAACTTAAAATACTGGTAATTATGCTTTGACTGTACCAGAGCATCACGGGTGGTTACCTCGTTGCCGTACATATCGGTGATGACACAGCGGATGTACCAATCACGGTTGCAGGCATCGGTGGGAACAAGCCAGTAGATCTCAGACCCCTCAAAGTCCTCTCCCGACAATGGATCAGTCAGAGGTTCATATACCATTTCACCCATACCGTAATGATAGTATCCCTCATACCAGGTATAGGTCAGTTTGCCCTTACCCGCCGCTTTTACGCTGAAACGGGCTATGTTTCTATTGTCATAGTCCTCATCCGGGCTTGTTACAAGTGTAGCTTTGGAGTCGCCGGGCTGAACCAGAATCTGTATCTTCGCATCCTTTATATAACGGCAAACAGTACATATACCGTTTCCGTCGAAGGTATGACTGCCCTTGCCTGCGAAATGTTCGCTGTCGTCACAGTAAACGCATGAGTGCCAGTGATATGTAGCATCCCAATCCCACGTAGGAGAGATTCTGACAGAATGACCTATCTCTTCAGATTCGGTATGCATTTCAGAAAAATGCTCGTCCCAATCCGTACTTTCCACACATACCCATTCGCCGCAGTCACAGCCTGCGAAGTTTGCAATGTCCTCACAGCAAACAAGGCAGTTGCCGCAGTCGTCACAGATACCAACACATTCGGAGCAGTATTCCTCACAGTTGGGGCAGATTTCCGCACACTCCTCGCAGGAGCCGCAATCCTGACACATCAGAACACATTCAGAGCACAAATTACAGCTTTCGCAGAACATTTCGGAGCATTCTAAGCATCTTTCTCCACAGCCCTCGCAAAGGGGAGAATCCTCAATATAGCTTTCACAGCCGGGGCAATGTAAGCCTGCTGCAATAGCGCATTCAATGCAAAGCTCTTCGGAAAGATTTATCTCTGCACAGTTGCCGCAAACTCCGCACTCCATGCAAAACTCACCGCCGCATTCACCGTAGCATTCCATGCATTCGGGACAGTGCATACCGTTGTCGATAGCACATTCTACGCAGATTACCTCTCCTGCCTCTTCACAGCAGTAGAGACATGCAGGTGAGCAATCACCACACTGACCGCATTCCTCGCACCAGCCAGGAGAGTCGAAATAACATTGACCGCAATTGGGACAATGGCTTCCTTTATCAAATGCGCATTCCACACAAAGCACCATTCCGTGAACACTGGAGCACTCCTCATCGATCTCCACACAATCACCGCACAGACCGCACTCCTCACACCAGCCGGGCGCATCGAAATAGCACACGTCACAACCGGGGCAATGGGTTCCCCTGTCTGCGGCACAGTATATACAAAGCTCAGTTCCGTGGGTCATAGAACAGTCATCGTCATAGTCCGCACAGTCGCCGCACAGACCGCAGTCGTCACAAAAATGTTCAACGCTGCCATAGCATTCGTCGCATCCGGGGCAGTGGCTCTCACCCTTTTCTATGGCGCAATCAAAGCAAAGGCGCATTCCATGGTAGGCGGAGCACGCAACGTCTATTTCAATACATTCAGTGCACAGACCGCACTCCTCGCACCATTCTCCCACAACAAAATAGCAAGTCTCACAGTCGGGGCAGTGTGTACCCTTCTCAATAGCACACTCCAGACACATATTGTCGCCGATCTCCTCGTTGGAGCAGCCGTCACAAATTTCAGAGCCGGAACAATCGGTACACTTGCCGCACTCGATACACAAATCTACGCAGGCATCGCACTTATAGCATTCCTCGCAATAGGGAGAACCGTCAATTAAGTCCTCACAATCGGGGCATCTGTGCGCGGCAGAGGAAGTCAGAACGGTTGCAGGAAGCATACCGATCATCATTGCCAATACCAACAGCGCGCTTAGTAAGCGTTTTGATGCTTTACATTTCATTTCATTCATCCTCCTAAAACGTACAGACATCTGTAATTATTTCTATTTTCAAATCCATTCATTTACCCTTGATCAGCTGAGTGATAGCCGCCTTATCACGTGCATTCACCTTGCCGTCGCCGTTAAGGTCTGCTATCTCAGGCATTTCGCCGCTCTTGATATAGCTTGTCAGCAACGCCTTGTCTCTTGCATTTACCTTACCGTCAAAATTCAAATCTCCAAGAACTGCTCCGGTAAATCCGTCAGGCAATACTGTAACAGTACAGCTTCCCTTTACACCGTCTACCTCAGCCGTTATAACCGCAACACCGGGAAAAACAGCAGTAACTCTTCCGTTTTCATCGACTCTCGCAACTCCGGGTGCAGAGCTTGACCATTTCACTTCAGTTTCAGTAGCGTTGGCAGGATATATTCTCGCATTCAACGATATGCTTTCATTCTCCTTGAGTGTCACTTTATCGTGTGATACATACACCTGAGAAACAGGCAACTTGCCGTCAGGCTCTGTTACCGTAAGGACAAATGTATCAATATCGCCATTTGGGGTCATAAGTGAAACATTTACATTACCGGGAGCAAGGCCTAATATAAGTCCAGTGTCGGGATCTATCCTTGCCACTTCGTTCTCCGTAAATGTCTCTACTCCGTACCTGGTACTCCTTGAAAGATACCATTTGATCTCCATTCCCTCAGGAGGCTCGGGTATAAACTGAGGCATACCAACCGTAAGCGTTTGTCCTACAGCTATTGTTTGATCCTCCATTGGAGTTGCAACATTTGCTTTCCCTATGGTATGGCTTTCAGGATCGTATACCACAATATTTACTCTGGCGTAAAACACCTCTGTATATGTAATATACGATGCCGTAAGTGTTGTAGTTCCCGGTACGATAAGCTTAAGCTGTATCTTTCCCGTATTATTTTCAATAGTAACCTTATCTGTAGGTGAAACCAAGCTTACAGGATATGATGTTCTGAAGAAGAAACTGTTACATACATTTGCATTGAGGGGATCGGTCTTATATGTTATCTCAACTATATCACCGGCACCTGTAAAGGGAATATATATAGTATTGTTGATGACCCCGTCAAACATGAGTGAAGCAAGATTTACTGTCTCACCCAACAAAAGAGGAATACGTATAAACTTGCTTCCTGCGGAAAGAGTGGATGTTTCCTTCATTCGGCTGTAAATATATACCGCCTTTCCCTCAAGGTCTTTTATGCCGAGATAGTCAGTTGAATAACTTCCCTCGGAAGCTCTGGGAGAATACGCCGTTTCCCAATCCTCTTCCGTAAGCTGAGATATATCTGACTTTCGGCTGAAAATATATTCCTGATCATATGTAAAGTTTGAAAAGCTGATAACACCGGATGCATATTTAAGATTTGGGAAAATGGGGTCTGTATTATTGTCACCCTTACCGATAATAACAGGAGTTGAAATAAGCTCTCCGCGAAAACCTTGACAGGTCACAGTACATTTAAGCGTGTTTCCTACATAATATGGGCTGTCAATCTTAAACTCACGGTCTCTGCCCACAACAGCTCCGTCAAGACTCCATACATAATCGAATTCTGCGCCGTGCTGATAATCAGGCTGGTTTATTACAACCGCAGTTAACGTATCACCGTATTTTGCGCTTCCGTTGATAAATACTACTTGACCGCTGATCAGCTTTGTCATTTCTTCAAAATGTATACAGATCAGGTCCTCGCTTACACTTCCGTCGCTGTGCGTGACCTCCATCTTAATGTAAAGGTCTATTGCCTTCTCGATCCTCTTGGGGTATTTCCAAAACTGCATGTTTCTGTAATCTGCAAATTCCACCCACGGCACAAAGCCCTCTCCGTCACCATATACAGTTTCGTCTGCAACATACCACTTTATTGTATCTCCGTCCTTTATGAAACTTGCGCTGAGATGCGGAGCCTCAGTATCATTGGAGCCTACTATAACAGTAGGCACACCTTTTATCCCCTCCAAAAGAGTTTCTCCGTACAATTCACGAAGTCCCTTTTTCTCGTACATGATCTCGCAATGCTTTTTATGGCAAAGACCGATCAAACGGTTATATGAGTTGTTCTTTAATCCTGAGCATACTATGGCAGGGGGAGTTACCCTCATATACTCCATAGTATCGCTTCCCAAGGCATAACTGTTATAGCTACGAGTAACCCCGTCGATCAATTTAATATCTCTACTGTAATTCAGACTCTTCACAGGCATATATCCGCCGGCAACGATAATATCGCCCCATCCGTTATTACAATAACCGAATCCGCCGCCACTTTCATAGTCCTTCTCAAGATAGAATTCTCCGCCTGCCACATAAATAGAAGGATAGGGAACTCCCTGAGATATATAACTGCCCATAGCTCCTACATACAATAGCGTATACTCGGCATAGAATTTTCCGCCATATATCTCACAGTGCGGTACATCGTAAATATAATTTGAATGAACAAGGGATACCGGATATGCACCTACTCCGCCGCGTGCGTCAAACTCACCGTCCGTTATTGTAAGAGTTCCGCTTGTCATATCTATAACAGCATCATTCCAACTCGATCTTTCAGTATAAATTTCGTAATGTCCTCCGTCTATAGTCAATCTGCCACCTTTACAAAGTATGACTGAATGA
>JAFUMU010000024.1 GCA_017482495.1 Clostridia bacterium
CAGCAGGGGATGATAGCGAGGAGTGGTATATACATCTTCTGAAGCCCTTGCTTGAAAAGGAGCTTTCCGAGCTGGGAATGACAGCGCTTCTCCATAATATCGAGATACCTCTTTCTCCCGTCCTTGCATCAATGGAGCTGTACGGATTCCGTCTTGACAGCGAAGGGCTACACGGCTATATTGAAAGCCTTAAGGCGCTGATGCATCAGACGGAAGAGAGAATATATATGCTTGCGGGAAGGGAGTTTAACATAAATTCTCCCAAGCAGCTTGGAGAAGTGCTTTTTGATGAGATGGGGCTTCCTGTGCTTAAGAAGACAAAAACGGGATATGCCACTGACGCGGAAACTCTTACGAAGCTGAGGAATAATGATCCCATAGTTGAGGAAATACTTTTTTACCGTCAGGTAGCAAAGCTTGTGGGCACATACGGTGATAATATCATAGCCCTGTGCGATGAAAACGGACGGATACACACCAGCTTTAATCAAACGGGTACAGCAACCGGCAGACTTTCCTCAGTTGACCCGAATCTGCAGAATATTCCCGTAAGAGGAGAACTGGGAAGAGAGCTTAGAAAATTCTTTGTTCCTGAGAACAGCGACTATGTACTCCTTGACGCAGACTATTCTCAGATAGAGTTGAGACTTCTTGCTGAGATATCGGGAGATGAACACATGAGGGAGGCATTTCTCACTGGTGAAGATGTTCATGCATCAACTGCATCAAAGGTGTTCAGAGTCCCCCCCGAATCGGTTACACCCCAACTTCGTTCAAGGGCAAAGGCTGTAAACTTTGGTATAGTGTACGGTATAGGGGACTTCTCACTTGCACAGGATATAGGAGTTTCAAGAAAAGCTGCAAGGGAATATATAGACAGCTACCTTGCAACATATACGAAGGTCGGAGAGTATCTTGAGAATACTAAGGCTGAAGCAAGAAAAAATGGATATACCGTTACGATGTTCGGCCGCAGACGGCCCATACCGGAGCTTAGCGCAAAAAATAAAAATCTTCAGGCATTTGGCGAAAGAGTAGCGATGAACAGCCCCATACAGGGAAGTGCTGCGGATATTATCAAAATAGCAATGATAGAAGTATACCGTGCTCTGAAGGATTCCGACATCGATGCAAGACTGATACTTCAGGTTCACGATGAGCTTATAATAGAATGTCACAAAAGCTGTGTAGATGAGGCGTCCCGTATTCTCAGAGAAAAAATGGAGGGCGCCGTGAAGACTGTGGTGCCTCTTACCGCAGAGGTGTCTGTAGGCGAAAGCTGGCTGGATGCAAAGCAGTAAGTCTCCCTCCCGGAGGGAGCCAAAGGAAGAACCTTCTACGGTGCGGAAATGCGATGTGGAAAATGCCCTAAAGCGGCTATGTTATGCTCTGTCGGATTGTGCAAGTCGCAGAAAATCATTTTTCGGTCATAAAGGTTTGTTAAAAAAACTTTTAAATTTCGATAAAATATGCTACAATAAATCATCTATTAAAATATGTTTCTTTTTGGAGGAAATATGGAGCGTTTAAACGGTGAGCTCGGCATTATAGCAATGAGAGGCTGCGAGCAGTTCGTAGGTGTGGTAGATGCATACCTCAAGCAGTGGAGACGTCACGATGACGATATTGACTTTGTAATGAATGCCGATTGCATCAGATTCGGTTCCGGTGAAGGCAAAGCAATGCTTCACGATTCTGCAAGAGGTCATGACATTTATATCATCTCCGATTGCTTCAACTACGGCGTTGAATATAAGATGCAGGGCAGAATGGTACCCATGAGCCCCGACGATCACTTTGCTGATCTTAAGAGAGTTATTGCATCTATTGCAGGTAAGGCCACAAGAATTTCAGTTATCATGCCCATGCTTTACGAGGGCAGACAGCATAAGAGAACATCCAGAGAAAGTCTTGACTGTGCGCTTGCTCTTCAGGAGCTTGTTTCCATGGGCGTTTCCAACATCATTACCTTTGATGCTCACGACCCCAGAGTCCAGAACGCTATCCCCTTAAGCGGCTTTGATAATATCAGACCCACATATCAGATGCTCAAGGCGCTTGTTCGCGCTGTTCCCGATGTTAAGCTGGATAAGGACAACGTGATGTTCATTTCTCCCGACGAGGGCGCAATGGGCAGAAGCATGTACTATGCATCCATACTCGGCGTTGAGCTTGGCATGTTCTATAAGAGAAGAAACTATTCCGTAGTTATAGACGGCAAGAACCCCATCGAGGCGCACGAATATCTCGGTAAGAGCGTTGAGGGCAAGGACGTTATCGTAGTTGACGATATGATCTCTTCCGGCGACTCCATTCTCGACGTTTCTGCTCAGCTTAAGGCTAAGGGCGCGCGCAGAGTATTCCTGTTCGTAACCTTCGGTCTCTTTGTTTCCGGTCCCGAGGTGTTCGACCGTGCATATGCAGAGGGCCTCTTCGATAAGGTGTTCACAACAAACCTCACATATACAGCACCTGAGATCCTGGAGCGTCCTTGGCACGAGTCCGTTAATATGTGTAAGTATGTTGCATATATTATCGATACTCTTAACCACGACTCATCCATCTCATCTCTTCTCGATCCCGTTCAGAGGATCCACAACCTACTTGAGGCTCAGAAAGAGAAGAATGCAAATAACTGATTTTGACTTATAAGGTCGAAAAAGGATGAAGCAATGCTTTGTCCTTTTTCGCCGTTTATAATGATGAAGAAAAATCTGTAAAACAAAGGAATTTTTAGTGATGCTTGATTTTAAAAAGCAGCTTTCAAGCCTTGCGTCAGCGGCGGCAGAGGAGAAATTTCCGGGCTGCGGACTTGACAGCGATACAGTATTTGAAATGCTTGAATATCCTCCCGATACAACTATGGGAGACGTGGCTCTGCCTTGCTTTAAGCTGAGCCGCACACTCCGTAAGGCTCCCCCCATGATAGCAAAGGAGCTTTGCGAGGCTATTTCCGGCAAGGGCGAGGGCGTAGTTTCCTCCGTTACTGCCGACGGCGGATATCTGAATTTTAAGATATCCCACGATTATCTTGTTAAAAACGTGCTTTTAGCCATTGAAGAAAAGGGCGATATGTACGGCTCCACAGGAAGCGGTATAGGAAAGACAGTAGTTCTTGACTACTCCTCCCCCAATATCTCAAAGCCCTTCCATATTGGTCACCTTGGTACTACCGTTATCGGTCACTCTCTTAAGCTCCTCCATCAGTTTGAGGGCTTTAAGTGCATCGGAGTTAACCATCTTGGCGACTGGGGTACTCAGAACGGTAAGCAGATAGTTGCCTTCAAGAGATGGGGCGATCGCGAAAAGGTTGAAAGAGAAGGCATTGACGCTTTGGTTGAGCTTTACGTTAAGTTCCATGCAGAGGCAGAGCTTGACCCCTCCCTCAATGACGAGGCAAGAGCTGAGTTTAAAAAGCTTGAGGAGCATGACCCCGAAAATATCGCTCTCTGGAAGTGGTTTATCGAGGTAAGCTTCAAGGAATATGAGGTAACATATAACCAGCTGGGCATCTCATTTGACAGCTACAACGGCGAAAGCTTCTACACAGATAAGATGCAGGAGCAGATAGATAAGCTACGAGATATGGACCTTCTTAAGCTTGATGACGGCGCATCTATCGTAGATCTTGAAGAATACGGTATGCCCCCCTGCCTTATTCTTAAGCGCGACGGAACCACACTTTATCCCACAAGAGACATCGCTGCAGCAGTTTACAGAAAGCGCACCTACGACTTTGATAAGTGTATCTACGTTACAAGCAACGGTCAGACACTCCACTTTGCACAGTGGTTTAAGGTAGTAGAGATGATGGGCTACGACTGGGCTGATAAGCTCGTTCACGTGCCCTACGGTACAGTTAGTATCGGCGGCGAAAAGCTTGCTACAAGAACAGGTAACGTTATCCTCCTTAAGGATCTTTTCCGTCAGGCTATCGATAAGGTTACAGAGCTTATGGACGAGAAGAACCCCGATCTGCCTGACAAGGATGCTGTTGCTGAGGCAGTAGGCGTTGGCGCAGTGGTGTTCCATTATCTGTATAATAACAGAACAAGAGATATCAACTTTATCCTTGAAAATGCCCTCAGCTTCGAGGGAAGCACAGGCCCCTATGCTCAGTATACCTATGCAAGGACCTGCAGTATCCTAGAGAAGGCAGGAGAGCTTGACTTCGGTGAGGTCGTGATCACAGCAGAGGAGGAGGCAGACGTTCTTAAGACTCTCAACCGCTTCCCTGAAAAGGTGCTTGATGCCATCAATGAGTACGAGCCCTCTATTATTACAAGATATATCATCGACCTTTGCACAGCGTTCAATCGCTTCTATCATAACTGCCCCATTATTTCTGCAGAGGATGAAGCAGTAAGAAATACACGTCTGCGCCTTACAGCGGCAACAAGAACAGTGCTTGGCCGCGCACTGAGCCTTATTTGTATGAAGGCTCCCAGCAAAATTTAAACGCTTAAATTTTGCAATGATGTAAGCCGCAGAGCGGCTTGTGATGAATGATGTAAATTACCGTTGGTAATTTATGATGAATGAAGGTAGAAAACCGAAAACGGTTTTCAAAACGAATAATCAAATAAAATTTAAGGCGAGAGTTTAGAGATTTTGAAAAATAAGAGAAGAAGGCCGCTTGAGGGTTTCTGCCAAATTGCTTGTCTCTTGTCTCTCCGAAGGAGTAAAATATGTCCGGACATTCTAAATGGAATAATATCAAAAATAAGAAAGCTAAAACAGACGCACAGAAGGGTAAGATCTTCACAAAGATCGGTAAGGAGATCGCTATCGCAGTTCGTGACGGCGGCGCCGACCCCGCAGCAAACGCTAAGCTCCGCGACCTTATCGCTAAGGCTAAGGCTAATAACGTTCCCAACGACAACATCGACCGCGCTATCAAGAAGGCAGCAGGCGGCGAGGTTGCTAACTACGAAGAGGTAGTATACGAGGGATACGGTCCCTCCGGCGTTGCAGTTATCGTTGTTGCCGCAACAGATAACCGTAACCGTACAGGCGGCGAGGTTCGTCACTTCTTCGATAAGTACGGCGGAAATCTCGGCCAGATCGGATGCGTTTCCTTTATGTTTGACGATAAGGGCGTTATCATTATCGAAAAGGACGACTCAATCGACGAGGACGCACTTATGGAGGCTTCCCTTGAGGCAGGCGCTGAGGACTTCGCTTCTGACGGCGATGTTTTCGAAATATTCACAGAGCCCTCCGACCTTACAGCAGTAAGAGAAGCTCTTGAGGACGCAGGCTATGCGATCCTTTCTGCAGAAAATGATAAGATCCCTCAGAATTATATTACTCTTGAATCTGAGGAGGATATCAAGAACATGAACCTTATGATAGAGCATCTTGAGGATAACGACGACGTTCAGGATATCTATCACAACTGGGAAAACTGCGATGCATAATATAGGCTTTCCCGGATTCGGTATAGGTCCCTTCATTATCGACAGCACAGCATTTACTGTTTTCGGTATAGATATTAAGTGGTACGGAATAATCATCTGTTGCGGAATGCTGTTGGCATATGCCTATGCATGGACAAGAGCGAAATATGAGGGTATCACAACAGATGACTTGCTTGATCTTGCACTGGCACTTATGATTTTCGGTGTTATAGGCGCAAGAGTCTATTATATCATCTTTTCTCTTGAATCGTTTATTGTTACAAATAAAGGCGGCTTCGGAGCAAATCTGTGGGCAACTATAGTTGAAATGTTCAGCGTCAGGGACGGTGGACTTGCAATATTCGGCGGCGTTATAGCTGGATTTTTCACTGCTATGGTTGTTGCAAAGAAAAAAAAGATATATTTTCCCGTTCTGCTTGACGTGCTTGCACCTTCAGTTATGATCGGACAGTTGGTGGGCAGATGGGGTAATTTTATGAATGCAGAGGCCTACGGTAGTGAGACTACATTGCCTTGGAGAATGAGTATAGCGGATGTTGCATACCTTGGAGAAAAGTATGAGCCGGTAATCGGTCCCACCTCAGAGGTGCACCCAACTTTCCTGTACGAATCACTTTGGAATCTTGTGGGCTTTGTTGTAATAGCTTGCCTTTATAAGAAAAAGAAGTTCAACGGTCAGTGGCTTTGCTTCTATATGGCTTGGTACGGTCTGGGAAGAGCGTTGATAGAAGGACTCAGAACAGACAGCCTTGAGCTTGGTCCCCTGAGAGTATCACAGTGGCTGGCAGGCGGTATATGCATTGCGGGAATCGTGCTTCTGGTGCTTGGACTTGTGAAAGCTAAGAAGGAAGAGGAAAAGTAATGGCTCATATTATAGACGGTAAGAAGATCGCGGCTGATACAAGAGCCGATATTGCAAGAAGAGTAGAGGGATTTAAGACGGAAAACGGATTTGTTCCCGGCCTTGCGGTTATAATCGTGGGTGAGAATCCCGCTTCTAAAGTATATGTAAGAAATAAGAAAAAAGCCTGCGAGGACGTTGGAATGTTTTCCGTGGTAATTGAGATGCCCGAGGAAACAAAGCAGGAGGAGCTTATGGCAAAGATAGAGGAGCTTAAGTGCGATAGCAGTATTCACGGCATCCTCGTTCAGCTTCCTCTCCCCCGACATCTTGACGAGGACGCCGTTATTGCGGCTATTCCTCCCGAGAAGGACGTTGACGCATTCCACGCTCAGAATACAGGCAAGATAATGATAGGCGACTTCGACTTTCTCCCTTGTACCCCCGCAGGAGTTATGAAAATGCTTGAGTACGAGGGCGTTGAGATAGAGGGTAAGGAGTGCGTTGTGGTGGGCAGAAGCAATATCGTTGGCAAGCCCCAGGCGATGCTCCTGCTTCATAAGAACGGTACGGTCACCATCTGCCATTCAAGAACAAAGAATCTCAGTGAGGTTACAAGAAGAGCAGATATTCTCGTTGTTGCAGTGGGACGCGCCGACTTTATAACCGGCGATATGATAAAGCCGGGAGCAGTAGTTATCGACGTTGGAATGAACCGACGTGACGACGGAAAGCTTACAGGCGACGTTGATTTTGAGAGTGCAGAGAAGGTTGCGGGAATGATAACCCCCGTCCCCGGCGGCGTTGGCCCCATGACTATAACAATGCTTCTCGAGAATACTCTCACAGCTGCAAAAAAATCCCTTAATTAATAAAAATTATGCTTGACAAGCTATATACGCTTTGGTATAATATAAACTGCCGCGTGGTATGGGTAGAGTATAAATAGCGAAAGCTAACCCGATCCAGCGAGACATATATGAAAGTGAGGTGCTTTTCGTGTACGCAGTAATTGAAACAGGCGGAAAGCAGTACAAGGTCGCTGAAGGCGACGTAATCTTCGTTGAGAAGATGGGCGCAGAAGAAGGCGCAGAAGTTAAGTTTGACAAGGTTATCCTCGTAGGTGACGAGAACGGCGTTAAGGTTGGCGCTCCCGTTGTTGACGGTGCAGTAGTTAACGGTAAGGTTCTCAGAAACGCTAAGGGCAAGAAGATCTATGTTATGACTTACAAGCCCAAGAAGAATGAGAAGAGAAAGCTCGGTCACAGACAGCCCTACACAAAGGTAGAGATCACAAAGATCGAGGCATAAGGTGACAAAAGTAAAATTCTTCCGCCGTGATGGATATTATTACGGGTTTGAAGAAACAGGGCATACAGGATACGGAGAAGCAGGAGACGACGTTCTCTGCGCAGCTCTTTCCGCAATGACTATGCTTATCATCAATTCCATTGAGATATCTTATGCTGCGGACGTGCAGTATGAGGTGGACGACGGAGCGACAAGAATATGCGTTAAGTGTATGGAGGCTCTGCCGGACTACTCAACGGACGAAAAGAAGCAGTTTGCAATTTCAGGACTGTTTCAGGGTTACTTTTTCCAGCTTAACGACCTTACAGAGGAATATTACGATTTCCTCGAGGTTGAAGAAGTGGAAGAGTAAGGCTTTATCTTAAATTTTTCATGGAGGTAATAACAATGCTTAGAATTAGTCTTCAGTTTTTTGCACATAAGAAGGGTGTAGGTTCTACAAAGAACGGCCGTGATTCCGAGTCCAAGAGACTTGGCGTTAAGAAGGCTGACGGTCAGGGTGTAGTTGCTGGTAACATCATCGTTCGCCAGAGAGGTACACACATTCATCCCGGTAACAACGTAGGCCGTGGCTCCGACGATACACTGTTCGCTCTCATCGACGGTACAGTTAAGTTTGAGCGCATCGCAAAGGGCAGAAAGCAGGTTAGCGTTTACGCTGCTGAGTGATCTTGCTCAACACATAGCACTTAAGCCATTCGAAAGGATGGCTTTTTTGTTTTAATCCGAAAACTATCTGCTCAGCATGTGATTCGAAAGATGCTTATGACGTTGAGTAATACCGCCGTGAATTAGTGGGAATTGCGTAATATAAAGCGAATGTGAGTTCTTCGTTACGCAAGATCCTTCCGTCATTTTCTTCGAAAATGCCACATCCCTCCCGGAGGGAGGCTCACGGTAAGCCGCATTTTCGGCTGTGGGGTAAGATTTTGAGTGTCAGTTATTTAAGTGGGATTTTGGGGAAGAGTATGTAACCGGCTTTGCCGTCGGTTATGACCTTGCTTAAAAAATAGAGGCTAAAATTTGAGGCACACTTCCTTACGGAGTGTGCCTCAATTGTCAATCTTTAGTTTTATATATCATCGATCATTATTTCTGCTTCTATGTTGGTTTTGCCGTTTTCGCGAATAGTCTTGAAATAATAGCTTCCGTCGGATTTTGCCATATATACCTTAAGAGTTTCTCCGATAGGCGCCTCTGAAAGATAGTTTATCTCAAGATTGATAACTCTTTTTCCCTCCATATGTGGGATATATCCGCAAAGTATGTCGGGGTAACGAGTGTTATTGATATGACGGTTAATGTCAACGTCCCGATATTCTACAGTTCTTTCCCCCACAAGTGCAAAATTCAGATCTGAAGGCAGACGAAATCTTGCGGGAAGATCAAGCTCAACAGGCTCGTCTGTGCTGTAGTTGTTTTCAAAATCGGAAACTCTTACAAGCCTGCCTGTGTTGCGGTCTACAAGAGCCCATACACTTGTTGCTTCAGCAACTGTAAGTCCGTTCTTGGTAATACTGAAGCAACGGTCGAAGGATACCCCTTTGGATTCAACGGCCCAGGTGGATGCCTCTATCTTGTCGTGAGAGTGCAGGGGAGAGTAGAGACTCATTCGGAATCTGCTGAGAACGAAAGCGCGCCCTGAATTAAAAAGCTCATCGTATGAGGGTTTCTGACCCTCCATTTGGAAGTTGGCGGCATCCTGCATATATCTCATGATACCGCTTGCGCTGACAATGTTGTTGAAGTCGGTATCGTGATTATTTATTGTGTATTTAACAGTCCATTTCATCTTTTTGATCCTCTTTTCAGTTACCATATTATTTTATAACATTGAAACTATAAAATCAATAATAATATGTAAATAAAATTAATATGTATGCTATTGAAAAAGTATGTAATATGTGCTAAAATTATAAAAGAAATTAAAATTCAGAAAGGAATTTAAACATAATGGCAGAAAACAGACTTGTAGGAAGCTATCCCGTAATCGGTATCCGTCCCACTATCGACGGCAGACGCGGACCTCTTAAGGTAAGAGAGAGCCTTGAAGAGCAGACCATGAATATGGCTAAGAGTGCGGCAAAGCTTCTTCGTGAAAACCTCAGATATACAAACGGTGAGCCCGTAAAGGTGGTTATTTCCGACACAACTATCGGACGTGCAGGTGAAACAGCCGCTTGCGCTGAGCAGTTCAAGCGCGAGGGCGTTGACATTACTATCACAGTTACACCCTGCTGGTGCTACGGCGCTGAGACCATGGATATGGACAGAAATACTATTAAGGCTGTTTGGGGCTTTAACGGTACAGAGCGTCCCGGTGCAGTTTATCTTGCATCTGTTCTTGCAACTCACGCTCAGAAGGGTCTTCCCGCATTCGGTATCTACGGTCACGACGTTCAGAACGCTGACGATACAGAGATCCCCGAGGACGTAAAGGAAAAGCTCCTTCGCTTCGGTCGTGCGGCAGTTGCAGTTGCTTCCATGAGAGGTAAGTCCTACCTGCAGATCGGTTCCGTTTGTATGGGTATCGGCGGCTCCATTATCGATCCTAAGTTTATTGAAGAATATCTCGGTATGCGAGTAGAGTCCGTGGACGAGGTTGAGATCATCCGTCGAATGTCCGAGGGCATCTATGATCACGCTGAGTATGAAAAGGCTCTTGCATGGACAAAGGCTAAGTGCATCGAGGGCTTCGATAAGAACCCCGAGGAGCTTCAGCGCAGCCGTGAAAAGAAGGATGAGGAGTGGGAATTTGTTGTTAAGATGATGGTCATCATAAAGGACCTGATGTGCGGCAACAAGAACCTTCCCGAGGGCTGTGAAGAAGAAATGGTGGGCCATAACGCTATAGCGGCAGGCTTCCAGGGACAGAGACAGTGGACAGACTTCTATCCCAACTGTGACTTCCCCGAGGCTCTTCTTAATACCTCCTTTGACTGGAACGGCGCAAGAGAGCCCTACATTCTTGCAACAGAAAACGACGTTCTCAACGGTCTTGGTATGCTCTTTATGAAGCTGCTGACAAATAAGGCACAGATCTTTGCTGACGTTCGTACATACTGGAGCCCTGAAGCAGTAAAGAAGGCTTCCGGCTATGATCTTGAGGGTAAGGCTAAGGAGTCTGACGGTATTATCCACCTTATCAACTCAGGCGCTGCTTGTCTTGACGCTTGCGGCGAGGCAAAGGACGAAAACGGCAACGCTGTTATGAAGAACTGGTGGGACGTTACAGAGGAGGATATGAACGCTATCCTTAACGCTACCACATGGAATCCTGCTGACCTTGGCTACTTCCGCGGCGGCGGCTACTCCAGCCGTTTCGTAACAAGAGCGGAAATGCCTGTTACAATGATCCGTCTTAACCTTGTTGACGGTCTCGGTCCTATGCTGCAGATCGCAGAGGGCTGGACAGTACAGCTTCCCGACGAGGTAACAGATGTTCTGTGGAAGAGAACAGACTATACATGGCCTTGCACATGGTTCGCACCTCGCCTTACAGGTAAGGGTCCCTTCAAGAGCGCATACGACGTTATGAACTGCTGGGGAGCTAACCACGGCGCTATCAGCTACGGTCATATCGGCGCTGACCTTATTACAATGTGCTCCATGCTCCGTATTCCCGTTGCAATGCACAATGTTCCCGAGGAGGATATCTTCCGTCCTGCAAGCTTCAATGCTTTCGGCATGGATAAGGAAGGACAGGACTACCGTGCTTGCGCGGCATACGGTCCCTTCTATAAGAAATAATGAATAATATGCCCAAGTTTACAGGGAGCGGTAACGCCGCTCCCGTAAAGAAGAAGTCAAGGTTGGGAGATATTCTCATGACCCTTCTTATAATCGTGAATTTCTTCCTATCATTTGTCTTCTGTCTTGAGATAGTTATAGACAGCCTGCCCTATGACTTTTTCGGCGGTATCCTTCTTTTTACAGGTGACGGATGTATCCTTTGCGGCGTCATATACCTTATATATTTCATCGTCAAGTGTAAACAGTCCCACTCACCCAATAAATTCGACGTTACTGTTGCCGTTGTAGGTTTCCTGCTTTTGTTCTTTGTGGGATTTGTGCAGGTGTTTTTCTGGGTAGAGCTTCTCGCCTTTTCTCATCTTTCCGAGCTTCTTGCCGCAGTTTCCGGACTGTGCGGAATAGGATTTATATTCTATCTCGTTTATCTTTTCGCAAGAGTTGTGAGAAACTGAATACTTCAGGGGACCTTTTTCGTAAGGTCCCCTTTTAGTTTTTTGCGGGGGATTTATGCGGGGGGATTTTAAGGAAATCCCCCTGCACCCCCAAACCTTTTTAATTAACGCTTATATTGTGGTAAAGGTATTCTTTAGCTAAATGGGGGTGGAATGGTGCAGCGAAGGTCGCGTCTGCCCGAAATCTGCCTGGCGGCAGATTTTTACGGAAAAACAAAAGGATATGAAAACGGAAGCAAGCTACCGTTATTCATATCCTATTCTTTTTCCTATGCGACTGCGTCACATTCGGGCAGACTTACGCACCTCATACTCTTCGAATTCAGTTCAGCTAAACGGGTTAGTTTTAAGATGCACATTCCCAAGACACCTGTAGGGCGGCTTGCCCTCAAGCCGCCGTAAGAATAAGTTTAAGCCGTACGAAACGGCGGGATGAGGGCATCCCGCCCTACAGAGACAGAGGGGACGTTCACCGAAACCAAGCGAGTAGGCTTGTGAAGTACAAAACCAAGACACCTGTAGGGCGGCCTCACGTGAACCCCAAAACTCGGCACGCTCGTTTTGAGGACCCCTTGCCGTAAAGCCGCCGCAACGATAAGTTTAAGCTCGACGAAGCGGCGGCTTGAGGGCAAGCCGCCCTACAGAGACAGTGGGAAAGTTTACCGAAGACCGACGATACGGAGCGAGGAGAAAGAGAAAGGATATGAAAACGGAAGCTGGCTAACGTATGCATATCCTTTTTCTTTCTTTTTGCCCCAAATATAATTTGGGGTGAGAATGCGCGAAAACCACCATACCATCCCCCACACCCTTATTTTAGGTTCTCTGGAGGGGGGCTTGGAGGGGAACCCTCTCTGCGAAAGAGAGGTTCCCCCCATATAAAAACAGGGGACTCTCAGCATAAGAGAGCCCCCCTTAATCAATACAAAACAATAGAATAAATCAGCACAGCCTCATAAGTCTAACATAGAACTCAACGGCCTTGCAGGCGCAGTCAATGCGGACTCTTTCGTTGTTGCCGTGGATAGTAGCGCGTTCCTCCTTGGTAAGATCCATAGCAGAGAAGCGGTAGACCTTGTCGGATATCCTGCCGTAGTGTC
>JAFUMU010000025.1 GCA_017482495.1 Clostridia bacterium
TAGATGTTGCATATCCAACTGTTACAGGTGCCTCAAATCCGGGAACAAGGCGCTTGAAGTAGTGGGTGCTGTGGTGTGTGATGGAGCAAAGAGATGCGATGTGCTTAAGAAGTCCGCCCATGAAGTAGTGAGCTGTTTCGCTTAAGTGGGAGTATCCGTTATCATCTGAGAAAACAGGCTGACCGTCCTTCATAAGAAGCATATGAACGTGCATACCGCTTCCTGCCTCACCGTAAATGGGTTTAGGCATAAAGGTTGCACTCTTGCCGTATTTAAGAGCTGTATTATGAATGATGTACTTGATCATCATGGAAGCGTCGGCCATATGAACAACCTCGCCAAGCTGAGGCTCGATCTCAACCTGACCGGAAGCCGCAACCTCGGGGTGATGATAGTTGATGTCGATGCCTGCGTCCTTCATATGGAGGCACATTTCGCTTCTGCACTCATAGGATGTGTCGAAGGGTTTTGCGATGTGGTAGTTCTTCTGCTTGGGAACAACGACGCCCTTGCCCTCAACTGTGCTGTTCCAATAGGACTGCTTTGCATCCACTGCCGCGCCTATATAGTTTCCGTCAACGCCCCATGTTACCTCGTCGAAAAGATAAAATTCAAATTCGGGAAGGATGTACATGGTATCAGCTATGCCGCTGTCCTGCATCTGCTTTACAGCCGCCTTGATAATATTACGGGGGTACTGGGCAAGGGGACGGTTTTCGGGAGAGTCGATTATCATTGCGTTACCTGTCATAGACAGAGTTTTGATCTGGCAGAAGGGGTCGATAACTGCTGTATCGGGGTCGGGGATGAACACCATATCGCTCTTTTCAACAACCGCATAACCGTAGTTGGACGCGTCGAATCCGATACCGCTCTTCATTGTGTCCTCGGAGAAGTTTTCTGCGGGGATGGTCACGTGGCGGTACTGACCGTTGATATCCACCATTTTAAAATCTACCATTTTGACGTCGTGCTCTTTGATAAGGGCGAGAACGTCCTTGATACTCATAGCCATAATTGTTCGCTCCTTTATTTTCGTACAAATTCATTAGTTAGATTTTAACAATTTTTTAGACTGTAGTCAATGATTTTTTGGTATTTACACTTAGTATCTCCATTTATCCCTCAGCTCTCGGAGCTGTGAGGTGAGGCGTGCGTTGTCCTTGTTTGTTTTGCCGCGTCTGCTTTTAACAAGCTCAAGAAGCTTTTCCGCTTCTATTACCATTTCGTGATATATCATCTCGGCTCTTGTGTTTCCCTTGAACACCTTGGCTCGGTCGATAGACTTGCCTTCTGTGTAGACAGTCATTCTTCCTGTGGCAAGGTCGTATTCCGTTCCGCTGTAGGGAGCCTCTGCGCGGTATCCGTTTTCTGTGAGAAATTCCTTGAATTCCTCGCAGGATTCGTCGCTCCCGTGATTGACAAACACTATTTCAGGCTTTGAAGCGTATCCCTTAAGCCATTTGAAAAGACCGTCGCGATCTGCATGGCCGCTTGTTCCGTGGAGGGAGCATATCTCTGCGTTAACGGATATTTCCTCCCCGAACAGATTTACATATTTTTCGCCGTTGATTATCCTTCTGCCAAGAGAGCCTTCAGCCTGATAGCCTACAAAAAGGATGATGTTTGCGCTCTTCCACAGATTGTGCTTAAGATGGTGGCGTATTCTTCCCGCCTCGCACATTCCGCTGGCGGAAATGATCACCTTGGGCTCGTCGTTCATATTTATTAGACGGGACTCCTCAGAGGTCTCCGTCATTCTTATATCCTCAAACCATATGGGGTTTATTCCGCTGTCAATAAGTGCTCTTGTTTCCTCGTCAAAGCACACGGGATTACACTGCATAAATATGGCAGTTGCCTCAGCCGCAAGGGGACTGTCTACGTAAACGGGGAAGTGAGCATGGCCCGTAACAAGTCCTCTTTGCTTTATTTCACGTATGGCGTAAAGCATTTCCTGCGTTCTTCCAACGGCAAAGGAGGGGATGATAACGTTGCCTCCGCGGTCAAGGGCGCGCTGGATATATTCAGCCAATTCATATATAACGTTGCTTCTGTCAGCGTCGTGGATACGGTTGCCGTAGGTGGATTCAAGAACAAGATAATCTGCTTCCTCCACCTGCTGTGGGTCTCTGATGATCCTCTGATCCGTGTTGCCAACATCTCCGCTGAATACTATTTTTTTGGTGACTCTGCCCTCAGTGAGCCAAAGCTCGATGCAGGCTGAGCCAAGCAGGTGACCGATGTCGGTAAAGCGAAGCTCTATATTTTCCGCAGGATAAACTATCTCGCCGTAATTACAGCGGCGAAAAAGGGAAATGGCACCAAGGGCGTCCTCCATATTGTAAACAGGCTCCGTCAGCTCAAGTCCCGCGCGCTCTGCCTTTTTTGCTCTCCATTTGGCTTCCGTTTCCTGAATGTGTGCGGAATCTCTGAGCATAATATTGCAAAGATCGCAGGTAACGTCCGTTGCGTATATGCTTCCGTTAAAGCCGTCCTTATATAGCTTAGGCAGCATACCTGAGTGGTCAATATGAGCGTGGGTGAGGAAAACAGCCTCGATACGGGAAGCGGGGACGGGAAGGGATATGTTCTGGAAAACGTCGATGCCCTGTTCCATTCCGCAGTCTACAAGGTAGTATCTTCCGCTGACCTCAAGCAGGGTACAGCTTCCTGTTACCTCGTGGGTGGCTCCGATAAACTGAATTTTCATAACAGCACCTCCTTATATATATTATAACATATAAGCTATCATAATGTACAGAAAATATATAGTTTTCAATAAAAAATAATGCACAATTAACAAAGTATACATATATATTATTTATATTATTGTGTCTTTCGATCTGCAGCTTGGTTTGAAATAGTGAACCTTTCCATATACGCAAAAATATAATAGGTAATGAGGAGGTAATATATGGATGACTTTGTCATAATGGCGCTTATAGCTACGTTGGGTACTTGGCTTGTAACAGCTATGGGCGCGGCTATTGTTGTCTTTTTCAGATCACCGGACCTTAAATGGCTTAATATAATGCTTGGATTTGCTTCGGGAGTTATGATAGCCGCCAGCTTTTGGTCGTTGCTTCAGCCTGCAATTGACCGTGCGGAGGAATCGTCGAATCTTCCTGCGTATTTTGTGGCAACTGTCGGCTTTTTGTTGGGTGCTTTATTTATGTGGGTATCTGATAAAGCTGTCAACTATGCCCGTAAAAAAGCTGACATTACCAACACCGAGGCAAATGAACGTTTGCATCGTATTATAATGCTTATACTTTCCATCACTTTGCATAATATACCTGAAGGCTTGGCGGTCGGTGTTGCATTTGGTGTTTTGAAAACAAACGGCTATACTGCCGAGAGCTTAATGGGAGCTATTTCTGTGGCTGTTGGTATAGGTCTTCAGAATTTTCCTGAGGGTGCAGCAGTTTCAGTGCCGTTGAGAAGAGAAGGGTATTCAAGGAAAAAGAGTTTCCTGCTTGGTCAGGCATCAGGTATGGTTGAACCGATAGCAGGCGTTATGGGCGCACTGCTTGTTGTCTATGTAGAAACTATACTGCCCTATGCGCTCTCCTTTGCGGCAGGAGCAATGGTGCTGGTTGCAGTTCATGAGCTGATCCCCGAATGTCAGAGAAACCAAAGAGCGCAACCATATTCTGCTACGATGGGTATAATCTTCGGATTTGCAGTTATGATGCTGCTTGATGTTATGCTGGGGTGAGGGTAAGTGTGCCACTTACCTCCGCAGAAGCTTCACTGTCCGTAGGAGAACTTCACTTGCGAAGCAAACTTCACGCGCCGAAAGGCGTACTTAGTTGAAAACGACAGATTCCTGTTGGATCTGTCGTTTT
This sequence comes from Clostridia bacterium, assembly GCA_017482495.1. Lineage (GTDB taxonomy): Bacteria > Bacillota > Clostridia > Oscillospirales > CAG-272 > Avispirillum. Next base: position 3,852 of record JAFUMU010000025.1, read on the forward strand.
CTGTCTATTGGCTACAAAAAAGATATTTTTGCCGTTGAAATTAAATCCGTCCTTTCTCCCGACGAAGTCGGATTTCATCAAGCAAGTGATTTCATCCACCGTGGGTGGATTAATTCCGGACGAAAGGACGGATATCATTGAAAAAAGTAACCAAACGGAGCAGAATAGAGGTAAGAGTAAGAAAAAGTAGTGCACATGCTCCGTTAGATAGATTAAAATATGTCAGTTATTAGTTATTGAGGATAAATAAGATTTCATATCCCCAACAAATTGATTTCCACAACGTGCGAGTTCACCCAATACTCTGTCAATACCATTTTCAGTTGTAAACCAATTATCTTTTGTTATATTGTAGCAATGAACAGGGCAAACCTTAATCTCAACATTGGGAAAAGCCATTTGATAAAGCATAAGGCAACGTCTGGCATGAAACGCTTTGCAGACAATCAATGCTGTTTTTATATCAA
>JAFUMU010000002.1 GCA_017482495.1 Clostridia bacterium
ACGATATAAAAAGCTACGGCGGTACATATGTGAAAACATATGCCGACGGTGAAGCTGAGGATGATATCATTCCTTATGATGCATACAGGGATGACGGCGGCGAAGAGGATACAAGCGTTGTGGCAGGTAGAAATGCTGTCAGAGAGTTGCTTCGCTCAGATAGAAGTGTTGATAAGCTTTTTGTAAAAAAAGGTCAGCGCGAGGGCTCCCTTGTTGTTATAGTAACGGAGGCTATTGCCAAAGGAGTTCCTGTAATAGAAGTCAACGGCGAAAAGTTGGATAGCCTTGCAGACGGAGTCAATCATCAGGGGGTAGTAGCTCTTGCTGCACAGAAGCAGTATACCGATGTTGACGGAATATTGCGTATAGCAGAGGAAAGAGGCGAGATCCCTCTTGTGGTGATAGCAGACTGTATCGAGGACCCCAGAAATTTGGGAGCACTTATAAGATGTGCCGAGTGCGCAGGAGCTCACGGCATCATCATTCCCAAACGCAGAAGTGCAGGGCTGACGGGTATAGTGGCAAAATCTTCTGCGGGTGCTATTGAGCATATGGCTATAGCGAAGGTGTCTAATCTCTCCCATACTGTTGAGACACTTAAGAAAAAAGGGCTTTGGATATTTGCATCAGAAGCAGGAGCAACTCCTTATTATGATGCAGATTTTAAGGTGCCTGCTGCTATAATTTTTGGCAGTGAAGGCGCAGGCGTGGGGAAGATGCTTAAAGAAAAATGCGACTTCCTTGTTTCCATACCTATGTACGGTAAGGTAAACTCCCTTAACGTGTCTACGGCAGCGTCGGTTATCCTCTGTCACGCTGCAAGAATGCAACATTCGTAAGTAATGCCCCGGGAATTCATTTTATAAATACGCTGTAAACGGCGGAAATGGAGAACATATGGCTGATAAGAAAAATGAAATAACTGCGCAGAGCTTGCTTGGCCGTCTTAAAGGACAGGATAACAGCAGTGAGACTGAGCAGAATAAAGAGAAAAAGGCAGCGCCCAAAATACCCTCGGTGCCCCTTAAGGCGAAGCCAGAGGAAAAGCTTGAGGAGGCTGCGGCTGAAGAGGTGGCTTTTGTTCCTGATTTCGGAGACGAGTTTGTGGATCATGCCGAAGAGACTAAGGAAACTCTTTTTGATGTGGTGGAAGAAACGGCAGTTGAGGATCAACAGCCTACCATCGAAGAGTATTTTGCTGACTTTAATGATGAAGAGGAAGAGCTTGTAGCTCCCGATTTTGCCCTGTTTGATGAGATCGAATCAGAAAGCAGCGATAAAGTATTTGCGTCCGAGGCTGAAGACGATGAGATTCAGATGTTTGGGGAGCTTGACTCTCCGGACAATGGATATGAGGGTGTTGACTATTCAGAATATGCTGAAGAAGTCGAGGAGAATACGGTGTCTGCCCTCGATAGAATAGAGGCACTTGAGGTTGCGGAGACAAGCGACGATTTTGATAACGATCCTCTTGAAGTAGAAGAGGATCCCGAAGCGCAGCAACCTGAGGAAGAGGCTGAAGAAGTGGAGTACGATGAGGCGGCAGATTTCGAGAATCTTGTGTCCGAGGTCATGGGAGAAGAAACTGAGGAGCTTTCGGAGTCCGATATCAGTCTTATGGTTGCGTTGGGCATGGAGGATGAGCTGGCAAAGAGCGTCGGTGAAGAGGACGCTGTTCAGATGACTGACGATTTCCTTGCAGATCAGCAGGAATGGGTGGATAGAGCTCACAATTACGGTCCTGATGAATATACGGATATGAGTCAGAACAGAAAGATCGCAATTGAGTATACTAATAAGGATAAATGGGGCATTATTCGCCTTGTGGCGGCAGCAGTGCTTACCATTCTGGTGTTCTTCTATGAGAATCTTCCTGTTTTCGGATATCAGTTTGAAGGATTCCTGGACCCCGCAAGATACCCTGTTGTGTACATAATGATGGGTCTTCAGCTTCTGTTCTTCATGATAGCTGTGGCTTTCCCTGCAGTAGTAGACGGTGCGAAGAATCTTTTCTCAATGAAGTTGCTGCCTTCAAGTATAGCTTTTATTACAGCAACTGCAGCAGTGCTCTGTAATATACATGCGGCGTTCAATATTCAGGTGGATGTGGAACCCAGACTTTTCAACCTGCCTGCGGTTATCTGTCTTTTTATGGCAATAGCTAATGATTACTTTACAAATAAGCGTGAGATATTCAGTTTTAATATAGTTTCATCAAAGAATCCTAAATACGTAATGAGACGCCTTAATAATAAGGATTCACAGCTTGAAAACCAGGCAGTGGCAGACCTTAGTGACGAGACATCCGGAGATATCGTTAAGATCGCAAAGACAGACTTTGTAGAGGGATATTTTTGGAGAACACATAACAGAGGCACGGTAGATAAGCCCTTTGTAGCATTGCTCCTTATTCTTTGCGGTGTCCTCTCCCTTATTGTGGGACTTTACGTTCTCTTCACACATCGCCTTGGCTCAGCAGTGGAAACAGCATTTGTAACCCTTATGACCGCACTTCCTGCTGCTTCAGTGATGGTAGGGTTCTATCCCTTCTACAGAGCAAATAAGGAAGCATATTATAACGACTGTACCATTATTGGCGAGGGCTCTGTTGAGGAATATTCTGATACTGAGGTCATCTCCTTCGACGATGTCAACGTGTTTCCCAGCGTCAATGTTAAGGTGCGTAATGTCCGCCTTTATAACAACTGCAGAATCGATAAGGTGCTTTACTATGCATCAAGCGTGTTCTCTGCGACGGGAGGCCCTCTCGCAGACGTGTTCGAGGTGGCAACAATAGAAATGGGGCATTCGGAGGACGTTTCCATCGTTGAAACAGGCTCCGGCTTTATAGAAGCTACGGTTAATGGCAAGAGTATCCTCTTTGCCAAGGAGGAAGCGCTGCTCTCCAGAGGTATTACTATTCCTGAAAATGTACTTATATCGGACGATGAGGATATCTCCCCCGATACGTCTGTAATGTATATGATCTATCAGGGGCGCCTTGTTTCCAAGATGATCCTCAGCTACGTTGTAGACGCAGACTTCGAGTATATTATCCGTCAGCTTGCTGACAGTGGTATGTATGTTTGTGTTAAAACATTTGACCCCAATATTGACGAAGCTCTTATTAACGGTCAGGTGGTGGGAAATAACTATCCCCTGAGAGTTATAAAGTATAAGGGTACGGAGGAGATCACAAAGTATTCCGATAGAACAGACGGCGGTATCATTTCAAGAGGTACTACTAAAGCGCTTCTTCAGACTATTTCCTATTGTGATAGGATCGTGGGCGCGAAGAAGACCGGATATGTTCTCAGCATTATAGCTGCAATCTTTTCGGTGCTTGTGGTGTGTGCCGCGGTGGTCATGAATAAGACTGCAGATGTGTATAGTGTATATCCTGCAGTTCTTCAGTTGTTCTGGATAATACCTGCATTTATCAGTACAAGGATAATCGTTAGATAAAAGAAAGGAAGGGCGGAGGAAGTCTCCGCCCTTGTTTGTGAAATGAGAGAAGATATTAAAAGCTTTGTTTGCGATGTTGCGAAGCCCGGACGTTATACGGGCGGTGAGCCGGGAAGTATTTATAAGGATAAAGATAAAGTAGACTTGAGAGTTGCCTTCTGCTTCCCCGATACATATGAAATAGGAATGTCCAACCTTGGTATGCGCATCCTTTGCGGAGTGCTCAATCAGATGGAAAACGTTTGGTGCGAGAGAGTCTTCGCACCTTGGGTGGATATGGAAGAGAAGATGAGAGAGAAGAATATTCCTCTCTATGCTCATGAATCGGGAGATTCCGTAAAGGATTTTGATATAGTAGCGATCACCCTTCAGTATGAGCTCTGCTATACTACCGCTCTTAATATGCTTGACCTTGCAGGTCTTCCTATGATGGCAGAGGAAAGGGACGACTCTATGCCCATTGTCCTTGCGGGCGGTCCTTGTGCATATAACCCTGAGCCTATGGCTCCATTCGTTGATATATTTTCTATAGGTGAAGGCGAGGAAGCTCTTCCTGAACTTGCTGCTCTTTATATAGAAATGAAGAAAAACGGAACGTATAATAAAAAGGACTTCCTACGCGCAGCGGCTAAGCTGGAAGGGTTTTATGTTCCTTCGCTCTATGATATTTCTTATAATGAAGACGGAACGGTTAAAGCTATCGAGCCTAAATTTGAGGATGTTCCCGCGAAGGTCAGAAAGCGTATCGTCTCCGATCTTGATAAGGCTTACGTGCCTCTTTGTCCTGTTCTTCCTGTTATTGAAACAGTACACGACAGAATAACACTTGAAGTGTTCCGCGGATGTATCAGAGGATGCCGATTCTGTCAGGCAGGATTTATCTCAAGGCCTGTAAGAGAAAAGAGCCCCGATGCGCTTTGTGAGCAGGCGAGAATGATCGCCGATAATTCCGGCTATGACGAGATATCCCTTTCCTCTCTGTCCATTTCCGACTATTCCAAGGTGAATACACTCACAGACAGACTTCTTGAATGGACAAATGAGGCAAGAGTCAATCTGTCGCTACCTTCTCTCCGTGCAGATAGCTTTACGAAGGAATTGATGGATAAGATATCAACTGTTCGTTCAAGTACACTTACGTTTGCCCCCGAAGCAGGAAGCCAGCGCCTCCGTGATGTTATAAATAAAAATATCACAGAAGCAGATATCCTTCGTGCCGCAGGCGTCGCTTATGCGGCAGGAAAGAGTCAGGTGAAGTTGTATTTTATGAATGGACTTCCCTATGAAACACTTGAGGACGTTGAAGGGATACCTGCCCTTGCAAAAAATGTTATTGAGGAGTATTACAGAACTCCTGAGAGAAATAAAAAGCGTCAGCCTCAGGTCACGATCAGCGTCGCTTGCTTTATTCCAAAACCCTTCACCCCATTCCAGTGGGAGGCGCAGAACACAGCAGACGAGCTGGAAATGAAGCAGAAGCACCTGCTTTCCTGCCTTACAGACAGAAAGATAAGATATAACTATCACGACGCTAAGGTATCAAGACTTGAAGCTGTGTTTGCGAGAGGTAACAGAAATCTTGCCCCTGCAATAATCGAAGCTGTAAAACGCGGTATGCGATTTGACGCGTGGGAGGAGTTCTTCGATTACGATAAGTGGATGGAAGTGTTTGATGCGGTTGGTATCGATCCTGCGTTCTATGCTAACAGAAGAATGGCGGACGAAGAGGTGCTCCCCTGGGATATGATCGATTGCGGCGTAACTAAGGAGTTCCTGCTTTCTGAACGTCATAAGGCAGAAAGAGCGGCTACAACTCCCTCCTGTAAGGATAAATGCTCCGGATGCGGAGCCAATAAGCTGGTGGATAAACAGTTCTGTCGCTGGTGTCCGGGACATAAGGAAGAGGAAGCGGAATATCTTGGTCACGGTCTTAAGCCCTTTGTTCCCCCTGTAAGAGAAAATGACGATGATAAGCGCGACTCAAGAGGCGCGGGTCCTGCAAAGAATCCCGGTGCCAAGGCTGTGCGCACTGTCAGATTCAGATATTCCAAGGGCGGTGCGATGACATATGTTTCCCACCTTGATGTCCAGAGAACATTTATGCGTGCTATCGGCAAGAGTAAATTGCCCGTATACTATACAGAAGGATTCAATCCTATTCCCAAGCTTGTTTTTGCATCCCCTCTTTCAGTAGGCGCTGCAGGCGAAAACGAGCTTGCTCAGATCAAATTGGTCAAGGACGTTTCCGATGAAGAGGTGAAGGCGGCGCTGAGCGCGGCAATGCCCGATGATGTTGTTATAAAGGAGGTATATACTCCCTCTGTAGACTTCAAAAAGATCAAATGGGCTGAGAATGAAATAGTTCTTGTGGGCGAATTTGACGGCTCCGACCTTAACGCGGTGAACAAGCTTCTTACAGGTCCTATGGTCGTGCTTAAACGTACAAAAAGCTCTGAAAAAGAGGTCGATATCAGTCCCTTCATAAACAGCGCATCGGCAACTCTCGAGTGCGGAAATATTGTTATTAAGGCGGTTACGTGCGCTGATAATACAAATTATCTCAATCCTGCATATATTGCAAAGGCGGCTATGAAGGCTACAGGGGATAAGGGATATTTCACAGTTGTCCGTAAAAAGCTCTTTGACGAGAAGATGAAGGAATTCAGATGATCCGTTCCCAAGAGAGGCCGGCGGTGCTTCTCATATCTCTCAGATAAACAAGCAAAGTGTCTCTCTTTGCCCCATATATCGACGGGTCGGAAGCGTTCTTTAGTTCATACAAGGCGAGCTCTATCTGGTCGGTGATGGAGTGACTGATGCTGATGTTCAATACCTTGTCATATTCAAACCAAAGATCTATTAATCTGTCTGTAGACACCCGGTCGGGTTCTGCAGGCAGATTGTTTGTTTCGGCAATTAAAGCGTCTGTGTAATTGCAAACGGTTACAGCGTTAAGCGTAACAAGGGTGCAGAGCAATAGAAAAGCAGCAATAGAACAAATGAATATTTTCATTGTTTTCTTTCCTTCTTTATTATATACACATTACCTTTGAGATCGGCGGAAAGGAGGAAGACATCCTTTAGAGTAAGATTTCTTGAAGAAAGTGCCTTTTGTAAACGAGAATCGCTCCATCCCATCAGATGCATGTTTTCTTTGATGATGCGACGGTCCATTATGAGAGGTAGCCCGACGCCATCATCTTCGGCAGTTATATTTGCCTGCTCGGGCGTCAGTGCATCCTTAGTTGCTTTGGAAAAAACAGATATTTTGCCGTTTTCTTCAAGAATTGCGCAGAACACGTCGCTTAGCGACGGTATTCCGCTTTGGCGGACAGCGCACATAAGCTCGCTAAGTTCGATCCTTTGATTTCTCAGCTCGGCTTGATCCAGCCTACCGTTGTGTATAAGTATACTGGGCTTGCCGTATATCAGCTTCTTGAAAAGGGGTACCTTTACGGTAATAAATGAAAGCATACCTTCTATAGATAATAAAAGAATAATAGGAACAATGCCATTGAATAGTGGAACATTGGTGTCGGAGATAGGGGTGGTAGCAAGCTCAGAGAGCATGAAAGTAACAATAAGCTCCGATATTTCAAGCTCGCCTATCTGCCGCTTTCCCATAATTCGTAATGTTAAAGTAAGAATGATATAAATGATTACAGTACGTATTACTACAGTGACCATGTTTACCTCCGTTTTTATAGTTGGCATAATATGTGTAAAATATTCCATGATGTGACAATTGCACAAAAAAAGACTAACGGTATTGTATTGCTTGTCGAAAAAGTAGAAGGTAAAAAAAGTAGAAAAAAGTAATTGACAAAGGGGAGTAGTATTGATATAATAACAAAGCTGTCAGCGAGAGCTGAGGCAAAGGCCGAAGAAACAAGCGAGTGAAAAGAAGCGTAGCAGGAGCAAGGCTAAGAACTTCAAAAAAACTCAAAAAACTTTGAAAAAAGTGCTTGACAAAAGTAAACGGTTTTGATATAATAACAAATCTGTCCGACAAAAGGTGGAAATAGAATCTACTTGAAAATTTAACAAAAATGACGAAAATAAAAAGACTCAGAAAATTCTTTTGAATTTAAAAAAAGAGCTCTAAAAAGTAA
>JAFUMU010000026.1 GCA_017482495.1 Clostridia bacterium
CATGATCAAGTTCGTTCTTCAGGGCCTTCTTGAGCTTGGCTTCTCCAAGGAACAGGTTTACACAACATTCGAGCTTCGTATGAAGTGCGGTATAGGTAAGTGCGGCCGTTGCAATATCGGCTCCAAGTACGTTTGTAAAGACGGACCCGTATTCCGCTTTGACGAAGTTGATGAACTGCCTAATGAATATTAATGAAAGGAAGTTTGCCTAAAATGGAAAATATGGTTAATATATATCTCTACGGTAAGAAGTATACAGTTCCCGCAGAGCTTACAATCATGACTGCAATGGAATACGCAGGCTATACTCTTAAGAGAGGCTGCGGCTGCCGTCACGGTTTCTGCGGCGCTTGCGCTACTATCTACCGTATCAAGGGCTCCAACGAGCTTAAGACCTGCCTTGCTTGCCAGACACAGGTTCAGGAAGGTATGTACATTGCAAGTATCCCCTTCTTCCCCACAGATAAGAGAACATATGATATCGAGGAGATCAAGCCCGGTCCACAGATCATGATGGAGCTCTATCCCGAGATCTATAGCTGTATCGGCTGTAACGCTTGTACAAACGCTTGTACACAGAGCCTTAACGTAATGCAGTACATTGCATACGCGCAGAGAGGCGAGTTTGAGAAGTGCGCAGAAGAGTCCTTTGACTGCGTAGCTTGCGGATGCTGCTCTGTAAGATGTCCCGCAGGCATCTCTCATCCTATGGTAGGTCTCCTTGCAAGAAGACTTACAGGTAAGTATATCGCTCCAGAAACAAAGCACCTCAGTGACAGAGTTGATGAGATCAACCACGGTCAGTACGATGAGCTTATTGAGCAGATCATGCAGAAGCCCATCACAGAGATGCAGGAGCTCTACAATACAAGAGAAATCGAGAAATAAGGAGGGATAGACGTGTTTACACCTGAAATGCTTGAAAGTGTCAAGAAAGTTGAGGCTACAAGAGCTGCAAGAATGCAGACAGAGCCCAGACGTATGACAGCAGAGGAGAAGGATACCCTTCTTAAGGCTTTCCATCCTGACTACAGAGCAGATGGATTTGCAGAGATCAAGATCGGACCTAATAAGGGCGAAAAGGCTCCCCTCGAGCTTGCTCATCTTCTTAATTCCAATTCCCGCCTTCTGGGTGAGGATATCGACCTTACAAAGGTAGATTACGACGTAGACGTTCTTGTTATCGGCGGCGGCGGTGCAGGTGCATCCGCAGCCATCGAAGCTGATAACGCAGGCGCTAACGTTATGATCGTAACAAAGCTCCGTATTGGTGACGCTAATACAATGATGGCTGAGGGCGGTATCCAGGCAGCAGATAAGCCTAACGACTCTCCCGTTCAGCACTATCTCGACGCTTTCGGCGGCGGTCACTTTGCTGCAAGACCTGAGCTTCTTCGCCGTCTTGTAATGGAGGCTCCCGACGCTATCAAGTGGCTCAATGAGCTGGGCGTTATGTTCGATAAGGACGAAGATGGTAACATGGTTACAACTCACGGCGGCGGTACATCCAGAAAGAGAATGCACGCAGCTAAGGACTACTCCGGTGCTGAGATCATGCGTACTCTCCGCGACGAGGTTATCAACCGAGGTATCCCTGTAGTTGACTTCACAAGCGCAGTTGAGCTTATCAAGGACGATCGCGGCCAGGTTGCAGGCGCAGTTCTCCTTAACATGGAAACTGACGAATATATGGTGGCTCGTGCTAAGACTGTTATCATCGCAACAGGCGGTGCAGGCAGACTCCACTACCAGAACTTCCCCACATCCAACCACTACGGCGCAACAGCAGACGGTCTTGTAATGGGTTACCGTGCAGGCGCACCTCTGCTTTACCAGGATACAATCCAGTACCATCCCACAGGCGTTGCATTCCCCAGCCAGATCTTCGGCGCACTTGTAACAGAGAAGGTTCGTTCTCTCGGTGCAATGCTCGTTAACGTTGACGGTGAGGCGTTCATGCATCCCCTTGAAACAAGAGACGTTTCCGCTGCATCCATCATCCGTGAGTGTAGCGAAAGAGGTAAGGGCGTTGAAACACCCCTTGGCTCCGGCGTATGGCTTGACACACCTATGATCGAGCTTATCGGTGGTGAGGGCACAATCGAGAAGAGAATCCCCGCAATGCTCCGTATGTACCTTAACTACGGTATCGATATGCGTAAGGTTCCGATCCTTATTTATCCTACTCTCCATTACCAGAACGGCGGTCTTGAGATCGGCGGAGAGGGCTTCACAAAGACGATCCCCAACCTGCTTGTTGCAGGTGAGGCAGTAGGCGGTATCCACGGCCGTAACAGACTTATGGGTAACTCCCTGCTTGATATCATCGTGTTCGGTAGAAACGCAGGTAAGGCTGCAGCAGCTAAGGCTAAGGAAATTGAGCTTGGCGCAATGAACCTTGACCATATCGGCGCATACGCTGATGAGCTTGAGGCTGCAGGCGTAGCAACAGGTGACGTTTCTCCTCTCCTTCTTCCCAAGTATGCAAGAAAAGGCAGATAAGAGGTATAAGCGATGCGTGAAATTAATGTAAATCAGATTACAGACGTTGTTGAAAAGCTCTGTATCGAAGCAAATGTTCACCTTCCCTCCGACGTAAAGTGCGCAATCAAGAATTGCAGAGCTTGCGAGGACGGCGATATTGCTTGCGGAGTTCTTGATAATATCATCGAAAACTTCGAGATCGCAGATAACGAATGCGTTCCGATCTGTCAGGATACAGGTATGGCTTGCGTGTTCCTTGAAATCGGTCAGGACGTTCACCTTGTTGGCGGCGACCTGAGAGAGGCTGTTGACGAAGGCGTTCGTCGCGGCTATACTAACGGATATCTCCGTAAGAGCGTTGTTGCAGACCCTGTTCGTCGCGGTAACACAGGCGATAACACTCCTGCTATGCTTTATACAGAGATCGTTCCCGGTGAAAATGTTAAGATCACAGTAGGCCCTAAGGGCTTCGGTAGTGAGAATATGAGCCAGATCCGTATGTTCAAGCCCTCTGCAGGTCTCCAGGGCATCAAGGACTTTATCCTTGAAGCTGTTGAAACTGCAGGTCCCAACCCCTGTCCTCCTATGGTAGTGGGCGTAGGTATCGGCGGTACATTCGATAAGGCTGCTCTCCTTGCAAAGAAGGCGCTTATGCGTCCTCTGGATTCTGAAAATCCCGACCCCTTCTATGCAGATCTTGAAAAGGAAATGCTTGAGAAGATCAACCAGCTCGGTATCGGACCTCAGGGCTTCGGCGGAAAAACTACCGCTATCGGACTTAATATCGAAACTCTCCCCACACACATAGCAGGTATGCCTTGTGCAATCAATATTAACTGCCATGTGACACGCCATAAATCGGAGGTGCTCTGATGGAAAAGCGTATAACACTTCCTCTTACAGAGGAGCTTGCTAAAACTCTTAAGGCAGGAGATTCCGTTCTGCTTACAGGTACTATCTATACCTCACGTGACGCAGGTCATAAGAGAATGTGTGAGGCTCTTGCACGTGGCGAGGAGCTTCCCATCGATCCCAAGGATGCTACTATCTACTACGTAGGTCCCACACCTGCAAAGCCCGGTGCCGTGATCGGCTCCGCAGGCCCCACAACAAGCGGACGTATGGACGCTTATGCTCCTACAATGATGAGCGTTGGAGCAAGAGGTATGATCGGTAAGGGTGCACGCCTTCCCGAGGTTGTTGAAGCTATGAAGAAGTATAGCGGAGTTTACTTCGGCGCTATCGGCGGTGCAGGCGCACTTCTTGCTAAGTGCATCAAGTCTGCAGAGCTTATCGCGTACGAGGATCTCGGTGCAGAGGCTCTCAGAAAGCTCTACGTTGAAGATATGCCCCTCGTTGTTATTATCGACAGCGAAGGCAACAACCTCTACGAAGAGGGAAGAGCAGCATATCTTGCAAAGCAGGGTAAGTAATTTATAAATTGTCGCATTAGTTTGCATTTTAATAAAACAACAAGAGGCGGTATTTATACCGCCTCAAGTTGCGAGAATTTTAAAGGTGTTTTTATGAATTTCACATTTTCTGCCGCTACAGGTGTTGCATTCTTTATGATCTGTCTGTTCGGTATTCTTGCAGTAGGATATCTTCTTGGTAGAATTACCATCAAGGGTATCTCTCTCGGTAGCGCAGGCGTGTTTATCGTAGCGCTTCTGTTTGGCGCGTTCCTTTACGATCCTATGGGTGCCGCAGTAGCTAACGCAAGTGATGCTCTTAAGGTTATAGAAAACCTTGGTCTTATGTTCTTCGTAACAGCAGTAGGATTTATTGCAGGCCCCAACTTCGTAGCTAACTTTAAGAAGAATTTCAAGAGCTATGTTCTCCTTGGTGCTATAATCATTTTTGCAGGTGCACTGGGATGTATCGGATGTATCTATCTTGAGAGACTTATCAGCAATGTTCCCGCTGAGGACTATGCATCTCTCACAGCAACAATGGTAGGCGTACTTGCAGGCTCTCTCACATCAACTCCCGCATTCTCCGCATCTAAGGGTGCAGTTGCAGCAGAACTTGAGTCTGCAGTATCTGCAGGATATGCTATTGCATACCTCTTTGGCGTTGTAGGCGTTGTTCTTTTTGTACAGCTTATTCCTAAGCTTACAAAGGCTGATATAGTGGCTGAGAGAAGCAAGATCGTGGCTATCGATACAGGTAAGAAGGCTGCAGGCGAGAAGAAGCTTATTGATATGGACGATTTCGGTCTTATGCCTCTCGCACTTGCTATCGTTATCGGTATTGTAGTTGGTAGTCTTAAGTTTGGTAATTTTTCACTTACAACAACAGGCGGATGCCTCCTGGCAGGTCTCATCTTCGGCCACTTTGGTCACGTTGGACCTATCAACCTTATGCCCAAGTCAACAACACTTAAGGCTCTCCGTGAGCTTGGTCTTGTGTTCTTCCTTGCAGGCGCAGGTATTAAAGGCGGCGCAAGCTTCGTAGAGTACTTCAAGCCTATTTACTTCGTGTACGGTATTATCATTACTATCGTTCCTATGGTAATCGGATTCCTGTTTGCTAAGTACGTTCTTAAGCTTCCCCTCTTTAATAATCTCGGTTCACTTACAGGCGGTATGACATCTACTCCCGCACTTGGTACACTTATCAATGTTGCAGGTACAGAGGACGTAGCTAACGCATATGCGGCAACATATCCTGTTGCACTTATTGCGGTAGTTCTTGCTTCCCAGCTTATAATTATGTTCTTTTCATAAGTAAATTAAAGGCAGTCGCGAAATGTGACTGCCTTTTTCCTATACTTGACAAAATACAGTTTTGGTATTAAAATTGACTTATATTAATATGTAAGGACGTGAGTTTATGAAGCGTATATCAAAAAAAGTAATGTCACTTTTACTGATCGTTGCAATGCTTCTTCCAATGGTGGTAACAGTTCATGCAGCTAACGGTAAACCCTCTCTTCCCGCGCCTGAAGTGTCTGCCGGAATGGTGCAGAACAGTCGGGATCTTCCCAGACTTGATATCAATTCTGACGCAGATCTTGGAAGTACTATTTATCAGAGCAAGGATAACAAGGTTGATGCAACAGCTAAAATATCTGAGGCAGAGGACTCAAGACATAATGTTGCAACATCTCCTATTGAGCTGAAAACAAGAGGTAACACCACTTGGGGCGTGTATAAGTGGGCATACCAGATCAAGTTCGATTCCAAGGTTGACCTTTTTGATATGGGTAAGGCTAAGAAATGGATACTTCTTGCCAATTACTACGATGGTACGTTTGTACGTAATAAGGTCATTTTTGACTTGGGCAAGGAAATCGGCATGCCTTACGTAGTAGAATCAGTATATGTAAATTTGTATATCAACGGTGAGTACAAGGGTATATATCAGCTTTGTGAAAAGGTGGAATTAGGTAGCAGCCGTATAGATATTGATTCAGACTACGGTGTTCTTCTTGAAATGGATGCAACCAATCGTCCTGCAGAGCTTGAAAAGGAAATATATTTTACAACAACTACAACAGGTAAGCCATTTGTGTATAAGGAGTATAATACAGACTTTGAGGACGATGCTGAGGCGGAAAAGGTTGCAGAAATACGTCGATTTACGGAAGACCATATCAACACCTTCGAAGCAGAGCTTTACAGCGATGATGCCGATTGGGAAACTATTGAGTCTATGATAGACGTGGATTCCTTTATTCGTTATTATTTTATAAGTGAGTTCACCATGGAAGTGGACGCAACATATTCCAGTACATTTTTCTATATAGACGGCCCCGGGGATGTTCTCCATTGCGGACCCCTGTGGGACTACGACCGTATAATGGGCTGGGATACAAGCTACGACCAGACGGCTAATAATGATTATATGAAGAATATTACCGATGCTACGGACGAATTTAGAGTAGAGTGGTATAAGATGCTTTTCCGTCATCCGGAATTCGTTAAGAGAGTAAACGAGATGTATGACGAGGTCATACGCGATGCTTTTGATACTGAAAAGGTCATCGGAATGATAGACTATTATCAGGACCTTATTATGCCCACTTTGGTATATGACCACGATGTGCATTTTTCAACATCGGGCGACATTGGAAGCGGATACTACGTTTTCCATAACAGAAGCCACGTTGTAGAAGAACTTCTTGGAAAATATGCATCCTCAGAACAGAAGATAAAATATACCACAGATGCCATGAAGGATTGGTTAACGGAAAGAAACGAGTATCTTGAAACAGCTTACGGCTCTTATCATCCTTTTCTTACATATAATGTGTATGATAATTCAACAGGTTGGCAGACCGGCTTCGGCGGCGGCTCAATGACATTTACAGTTGATAATGCGATTACTGCTTTGAAGATCAACCTTGTAGATAACCAGTTTGACGGCGGTATCGAGTATGCCTATGCAAAGAGCGGCGCTATATCTAAGTATGTAAGCGGAGGCGAGGAGCTGAAAACTCCCTCAAACGGCAGATTCAGCGGTATCTGCGTGAAACTTACAGGTAATTTGGCAAATTATTTCAGCGTAGAATACAGAGTATGCAATTATTCAGGCTGGAGCAGGTGGGTATCAGATGATGATCTTGCGGGAAGCATAAGCTCCAGCGACTATATCAGAAGAATACAGATACGTCTTGTTCAGCATACTGATGTAGCTGAGGGCAGTATCAGCTTTGTTACAGACGCAGGTATTGCACCTGATACAGTTAATGGAATCGTTGGTAATACAGTAAAGCTTCAGAAGCTTGAAGCAGATGGATACACCTTTGAAGGCTGGTACACATCTTCCGATTTCAAGGGTGAGGCGGTTGAAAGCATGGAAATTGCTGAAGGGAACACTGTACTGTACGCAAAGATGAAGTATGAGCTTATAGGCGATGTAGACGGCGACGGCGAGATCACAATGCTTGATCTGTTTGCTCTTAAGCTGTTTATAAAGCAGAAGGATATTCCCACAGCAGAAGAAGTAAAAGCGGCTGATTTGGACGGCGATGGTGAGATCACTATGGTAGACTCATTTGAGCTTAAATATCGCATCTCCAAGGGCTTCTGGAGAGAATAATTAGTTTGGATTATTATTACGGGGGAGGGACTTTCCTTAAAAGTCCCTCCCCCGAGCCCCCTCCCAAACCTTTTCGAATAACGCACATATAGGTGGTTAGAATATTTTACAGCTAAATGGGATTCGGAGCGGTATAAAATAGATTAGCATTCCCGCCCCAATGCTGTGCATTGGGGACAAGGAAAAGAAGAAGGATATTAAAAAAGAAAGCTCGTTTCCTTTTTTAATATCCTTCTTCTTTTCCGGGCGACCTGCGGTCGCATACGGGAATGCGCAAAGCTTAGCTGCACAAAATAACATTCCCCCTTATCCAAAGTTCTCTGGAAAGGGGTGTGGGGGAAACCTCTCTGCGAAAGAGAGGTTTCCCCCAAATAAAAGCTCCGATGTTATTCACTTCTGAGGGCAACAACAGGGTCCTTCTTTGCGGCAAGTCTTGAGGGACTAAGTCCACCTATCAGAGTAAGTATTACACTGATAATGATGAGGATTATAGCTCCGTCAATGGGAAGCTGTGCAACATTAGGAATATCGGTCAGGTGTTCAATAAGGATATTTGCGGGTATGCACAGCAGCGCTGTAATACCGATTCCGAGAATACCTGAAATAAATCCTATAACAAATGTTTCCGCGTTAAATACACTTGAAATATCACCCTTTGATGCACCGATCGCACGAAGAATACCGATCTCCTTTGTTCTTTCAAGAACAGAGATGTATGTGATGATACCGATCATGATGGATGATACCACCAGTGAGATCGCTACAAAGGCTATAAGCACTGTAGAAATAGCATTTATTATGGTAGTGACAGAGGACATAAGAATTGCAACGTAGTCAGTATAATTTATCTGATCATCCTCATCAAGCCCCTTGTTGTATTCTGCAATAATATCTGCTATAGCTTCTTTATCTTCAAAGCTGTTGGCATAGATGTTGATGCTGGATGGGTCATCTATACTTACAGCTTCCAGCTTGTCCATATTATCCTCGTAGCTGGATTCTGATACGCTGGCAGGAAGGTAAGCGTCGTTGAAATCCGCCAGAGCTGCCTCATCCATAGTCGCTAAAGCGGCATCAAGAGCCATGGCAAGCTGTTCGGCAGGGATCTTGGCAAGCTCTGCGAGAGTCTGCTCCTTGTATGCCTTGGTTATTTCTTCACGCAAGGTTTTTTCTATCATAGCCATCAGCTCTTCGTCGCTGAGCTGCTTTATATAGTCGAGATATCCCTGAATTGTCTCCTCGTCAGCCCCGCTTTGCTTAGCGCCGTCTATTACAAACTGCTCAATTACTGATCTATCTGTAAACTGAGCCATCTGAGCTGTCATCATTTCATTAAGCGTAGCTTCAGGTATTGTCGATGCGTACTGACAGTAGAGATCGGATTTCTCAGTTACACTGAGACTTGCAATGTAGTCACTTACTCTCTGTGCCTTTTCGGGATCTTCCGGTTCTTCATAATCCTCTGTTATAAAGGGAAGTCCTGTAAATACGTCTATGTCGGGGGTGTTTTTTTGCTGAGCAACTATTCTTGCTTCGCCTGTTCTTTCAATAAATTTTTCTGTAAGAAGATGTGTATAGCCTACAGCTCCGCTGATGGGATTGCTTGTTGCATCCTCTGAGGGGCGGATGATACCGCTGATGACAAGCTTTTCTCCTGCCTGTGCTGTGACCTTCATATATTCCTCGTCACCTGACCTGTCTGTCCATATGCCGTCGCCGTCGCTGTCAGAATATCTGTCCGTAGGAAGGATGGCATAAAATTCGCGTCCGAGAAATTCATCGAAGCTCCAGCTTATTTCCTCGCCGTCCTTACCGTTATTTGTGGCGTCAAGGATCTCTTCTTCCGTAAGGATACCCATTGCGCTAAGGTAGATATCGCTGAGCTCGTTGGATTCGTTAACCACAAGGACTACCTCATTATACTTAGTAGGCCAGTTTCCTGCTATCACATCATACTGTCCGGTAATAAGGGGATTGACCAATTCGCCGTTCTTACCGGGGAGAAGCTCCGACCAAACATTTATAGAGTACATATCCATATACATGCCCGTCATAGCGTTTGCACCTGTATCAACATCTACACCCATGGAAGCGTACATATCAGTCATAAGTGTTGAGGGGTTGATCTGCAGGAATTTTCCGTCGGGGTCGAAGCCGTATACATAAACGTTCAGATCGTATCCATAGAGAATGGCGCTCGTAAGCTCGTCCATTCTTTCCTTATTATCCGCAAAATACTTTTTAAGATCCTTAAGGTTATTGCTTCGCATTTCCATATCCATCATTTTTTCATACATATCGGAAAGCTCGAATGAACCGTAGATCCTATTATCGTCACGTTCTTTGCCGCTACCGGCACCTGTATCTACAAGCACTTCCATAAGGCTCTGCATATCCATGGTCTCACCCTGGATAGTTATAGGATATGAGGAGAGGGCTTCTCGTTGGATGTTGTCTATATACAGGTTGATACCGTTAGAAAGTGAGAGGATAGCAGCAATACCTATAATACCGATAGATCCTGCAAAGGAGGTAAGGAAGGTTCTTGCCTTTTTGGTCATAAGATTTTTCATTGAAAGGGAAAGTGCTGTAAAGAAGGACATAGAGGTCTGCTTCTTTCTTCCCTTATTGACCTTAGGACTTTTATCCTTATCTGCTTTTCTTTGCTCTGCCGTATATGCAGTGGGAATATTCGTCTCATCGGAAATTATAACGCCATCGCTGAGACGGAGTATTCTTGTTGCATATTCGTTGGCAATATCGGGGTTATGAGTAACCATAATGACCAGCTTGTCTTTGGAGATCTCCGAAAGAAGGTTCATTATCTGACGGCTCGTTTCAGTATCAAGGGCGCCTGTAGGCTCATCTGCAAGAACAATGTCGGGGTTATTGATAAGTGCTCGAGCAATAGCAACTCGCTGCATCTGACCGCCTGACATCTGATTGGGCTTTTTCTTAAGCTGGTCACCGAGCCCAACCTTTTTCAAAGCTTCAATGGCTCTCTCTCTTCTTTCCTTTTTAGAAACGCCTGAGAGAGTAAGTGCCAGCTCTACATTGGCAAGCACAGTCTGATGAGGGATAAGATTATAGCTTTGAAATACGAAACCGATCGAATGGTTTCTGTATGTATCCCAGTCGCGGTCTCTGTACTGCTTTGTGGAAATACCGTTTATTATAAGGTCGCCGCTGTCATAGCGGTCAAGTCCGCCGATAACGTTGAGCATAGTGGTCTTTCCGGAGCCGCTTGTACCCAGGATCGCTACAAATTCTCTTTCACCAAAGGTTGCGCTGACGGAATTCAGCGCTGTGGTGCTTATTTCGCCGATAGTGTATTTCTTTACTATATTTTTTAATTCAAGCATAATATGACCTCAGAATAAATTTTTGACTTCAAATCTGTTTTTACAGCGTGGGCAAACTACGTTGTGAGTTCCTTTTTTTCGAGGAAGACGAATATTTGCTTTGCAGGAGGGACACTTCTTATAAGTGAAGCTTTTAAAATCTCTCGCTTTGTTTTTTTGGAGCACGAAGAAGTTTTTGATACTTCTCCATATATTAAGAAACTGCTGATTCTCTTTTCTTCGCTTAGTCAAGTTCTTTGAGAAGAATCTGAACAGCATGAGTCCTGCAAGCAACAGCGATGCGATACTGATAAGCGCCTTTGCCAGATCAGCTCTGACAATATATTGCAATATCCACATCACCATAAACAGGATGAAATGGAAATAATATAGAGCATCTATACCGTTTCTTCCCCACATAAATCGGGCGAGCTTGTCTCTGAATTTCATTATAAGTCAAACCAATCCTTACCTAATTATGATTTTGTATCAATATTTTAGTACATACATGTGACGCATTATATTATATTTTATTAATATTTATAAAATTATTTGATATGGATATGTATCGATCGTTTTTTGCTATTGTCTAAAACGGCCATGCCGAGAGGCATCTTAGGCAAAAACAAAAGATGCCTTCGCGTAAGTGAAGGCATCTTTGTTGTATCAAGTATCAAGTTCGTTTTTGATATCTCTTGTCATCAGATCGTACATAGCGTCCTTTGGAGCTTTGCCGTTTTTTATAATATCGTAAACTGCGGCAGTTATAGGCATTTCCACATCATATTTCTTAGAGAGCGCCACGGCAGCCTCCAATGCATGATATCCTTCAACGACCATTCCTATCTCTGCGGCAGCCTCGTTGTATGTCATACCCTTGCCGATAAGCTCTCCGCAACGGTTGTTGCGGCTGTGCACAGAGGTACATGTTACTATAAGGTCGCCGATTCCTGCAAGACCCATAAAGGTCCTTCTTCTGCAGCCCATTGCAAGACCAATACGCGTCATTTCGGATATGCCTCTTGTCATAAGCATTGCTTTTGTGTTATCTCCAAGCCCCATACCGCGGTTGATACCTGCAGCAAGAGAGATGATATTCTTAAGAGCGCCGCATAGCTCTACGCCCATAACGTCAGTATTGGTATAAACTCGCATACAAGAGTTGAGAAATACCTTGGCCACTAAAAGTGATACCTCTTCGTCCTCGCAGGCGGAGACGATGGATGTAGGCATTCCCATAGCTACTTCTTCCGCATGAGTAGGTCCTGAGAGAGCTACTAATTTATAATTAAGATCGTCGCGCACAAGGAAAAGCTCGTCTGCCATGACCTCTGTCATGGTTTTTAAAGTGGAGCTCTCGATACCCTTAGAGGCATTAACAAGAATAACTCCGTTGCTGAGGTACGGTGCAGCAAGGGCTGTTGTTGAGCGGATAAACTGAGAAGCTACGACGAAAAGCATCAACTCCTTGTCTCTGCATGCCTCTTCTATGCTCTTGGTATAATGAATTTCGTCGGAAAATACTGTACCGGGAAGATTGGGATGCGTTTTAGTTTCTGTGAGATAATCGATCTCGTGGGGCAACGCTGACCATACTGTTACATTATGACCGTTTTTTGAAAGCAGAGCACTGAGAGCCATTCCCCATGTACCTGCGCCAAGCACGCCTATATTCATATTTCAAACCTTGCCTTTCTGTATTAAGATCAGTATAACACATATTCTGACAAATATCAAGGCATATTATTTATATCACTGAGTGCGTCTCTGAATTCTCTGTAGAGATAAAGGCTTCCTGTTACGAGAAGAGGAATATTCTTTGCCTTTGCATATCCCATAGCAAGGCGCAGGCCTGCCTCAACAGAGCCTGCCGCAACTGCATTCACACCAAGCTCGCTATAGACCTCGGCATATGCTTCGGCGCCGAGAGCGCGTGGAATCTGCGTTGGAGTAACACAATATACTCTGCGAGCAAAGGGGGTAAGGATCTCTGCCATTTTGTGATATTCCTTATCTGCCATAACTGCCGTAAGGATAGCCATTTTTTTACATTCAAGTGCGCGAAGCGTATCCGCAACTGCCTCTGCGCACTGGATATTATGACCGCCGTCGTAGATGATGAGAGGATCCTTTTCAACTATCTCAAAGCGTCCGGGCCATTTTACAGCCGCAAGTCCTTCTCTTATGGTATCGTCTCCGATCCCCATAACGCGGGCGGCGGTTATGGCCACAGTTGCGTTAAAGGGCTGGTATGTTCCCACAAGTGGAAGGTTTATATTCTTTATGGTATCGTAGTCAAAGGTGCATCCGCCAAGGCTAAGCTCAAGACTTGTAATAAGAGAACTATCGGGAGTATGGAAAGCGCTTCCTGCACTTTCTGCCGCCTCTTTGATGACCGCTGCCGCATCGTTGTCGGTTTTTCCTGCAACTACGGGGCAACCGCATTTGATGATGCCTGCTTTTTCTGCCGCGATCTTTGCAGTTGTATCTCCCAGGTATTCTGTGTGCTCAAGGGCTATGGAGGTTATAACGGAAACCTCAGCATTATCTATAACGTTGGTAGAGTCAAGACGTCCGCCAAGACCTGCCTCAAGAACCACTATGTCGCATTCCTGCCACATAAAATATACAAAAGCAATGGCTGTTATAAGTTCAAATTCGGTAGGTGAATCCTCCATTGCATCTGCGTGGGGACGGACAAATTCCGTTGCGCGGGAGAGATCATCGCAGCTTATCATCTCACCGTCAACACACATTCTTTCTCTGAATTCAAATATAAAAGGTGAAGTGAAGGTTCCCACCTTTTTGCCTGCTTTCATAAGGATAGATGTGAGCATAGAGCAGGTACTGCCCTTGCCGTTTGTTCCCGCAACGTGAACGAAGCGGAGCTTTTTCTGAGGGTCGCCAAGGCGGTGACACAGCTCTGTTATCCTTTCAAGTCCGGGTCTGCTGCCCTTCCAGCAGACAGAGTGTATATATTCAAGAGCTTCTTCGTATGTCATAGTG
Source organism: Clostridia bacterium (assembly GCA_017482495.1). Taxonomy (GTDB): domain Bacteria; phylum Bacillota; class Clostridia; order Oscillospirales; family CAG-272; genus Avispirillum. The sequence goes on from JAFUMU010000026.1 coordinate 13,878, forward strand.
TATACTCCCTTTAAGGCCGCTTCAGCTTTCCTACAGCTTTGTTTATGCCTTTGTTTTTTATAAGGATTAAAATTATTACATATTCGACGGTACCTATGGCAAAATATAGAGGTATACGGGGAAGGACCATAGGAAGTGAATAGGAATAATAAACCATAAGTCCGATACTTTTTATTAGCATATTGCCTATAATATGAGCACTGAATACTGCAAGTAATGTTCTTACAGGATCATTTTTTATCTTAGGTAATCTGAACATAAGCCCTGACATAAAGCCTATGGCGCCTGCTCCCAAAGTGATGATGGGATTGAGGCCGCCAAGACCGTAGAAGGAAACTGCTGTGCTTACAAGATCGGCGCAGATGCCTGTTGCAAGACCGGCAACAGGACCGAAAAATATACCTGCAAGTATTATAGGCAGATTTTCAAATGTGATACGCACACTGCCAAAGGTCATAAATTTACACACATAAGCAATAGACACTGCCGCAGCACATAAGATCGCGCAGGCGCAAATAGTTCTGAGAGCGCTGTTTGTTTTGTTTTTTCTTTTCATAAAAAAATACCTCCTTGTCCGCTTTTTTCGCGGCAAAGAGGTTGGTAACCATATAGCCGTGAAGCGGGATGCAGAAGCTATACCGCAAGGCAAAAGCACTTTTCGTCCGCACGGCAACTCCCCGTCCCCGCGGCACTTCACGCACAGCTTCTTACTCTTCAAGGACATTATAGAACGAACATCGTATTCTGTCAATAACAAAAGCGCATTTTCCGAATCTTGACTAAATATTGTATGTAAAAAAGTGAAAAATTGTAAAATAAGATATTGTAATTTTCGGTAATGCGTGATATTATAAAAGTAATGAATAAATATAAATATCTGAAAGGATGTTATTAAAATGGAATTTATCATTGACACTGCCGATCTTAAGGCTATTCGCAGAATCGTTGAGTTTTTCCCTGTAATTGGTGTTACAACTAACCCTACAATCATCTCTAAGGAAAAGACAGATTTCAAGCAGCTCGCTCTCGATCTCAGAGAAGCAGTTGGTCCTGACAAGCAGGTTCATATCCAGACAACTTCTGAGAAGGCAGAGGATATGGTTCGCGAGGCTGAGGCTCTTCAGGAGCTCGTTGGCGGTGAGTTCTATATCAAGATCCCGATCGGTGCTGAAGGACTTAAGGCAACAATGATGCTCAAGAAGAAGGGCATCGGCGTTACAATGACAGCTATCCACACACCTCAGCAGGCTCTCCAGGCTGCCCTTGCAGGCGCTACATATGTTGCTCCCTACGTTAATCGTCTTGACAATGTTTGCGCTGACGGCGTTGGTGTTGTTGCTGATATCGTAACTATCTTCGACGCTTACGGTCTTGACTGTAAGGTTCTTGCAGCAAGCTTCAAGAACGTTCAGCAGGTTCACGAATGTGCTCTCTGCGGTGGTCACGCTGTAACAATCAATCCTGATCTTTACGATCAGCTCGTATACCACCCTCTCACAGACAAGGCTATCAAGGACTTTACTGCTGACTGGCAGGGCGTTTACGGCGATAAGGGCATTCTCGATCTTATCTAAGTTATTTGACAACTTAACCGCCAAGGTAAGCTTGGCGGTTTTGTATTTTATATAACACAAGTTTCCAAAAAGGAATTATTTATCAATGCTCAAAAAATTTATTTCCTATTATAAGCCTCACAAGCTCATCTTTATTTTCGATATGCTTGCATCCTTTGCCATGTCAATGATCGCAATAGTATATCCTATCGTGACCCGGACTATGCTCAACGACCTTATCCCAAACAGAAACTATAGAATGGTAGTTATCTGCGGAGGCGGACTGCTTGTTTTGTATGTTGTGAGGATGCTGCTTAATTATTTTATCCAATATTACGGTCACGTAATGGGTGTCAGAATGCAGGCGCAGATGAGAAGCGATATGTTCACACATCTTGAAAAGCTGCCCTATAGCTTCTATGATAAAAATGAAACAGGTAAGATAATGTCGCGAATGACAAGCGATCTTTTCGACGTAAGCGAGCTTGCACATCACGGTCCTGAAAATCTGCTTATTTCATCCATATCGATTATAACTTCATTTATTTATCTTTCTACCATTAACATATATCTCACTGTAATAATATTTGCCTGTGTACCTTTTCTGATCATTCTTGCCACGTTGCTTCGAAGGAAGATGAAGAATGCATTCAAGAAAAGCAGAGAGGCGACAGCCGAGATAAATGCCGCTCTTGAAAGCAGTATTTCGGGAATAAGAGTTACCAAGGCTTTTACAAATGCAGATAAGGAAAAAGAGAAATTCGAGGCAGGCAATGAGCAGTTTGTGGAGTCAAGGAAGGAAGCCTATGATGCAATGGGCAAATTCCATTCCTCAACGACATTTATAACAGATATTTTCAATGTTATCGTGCTTATTTCCGGCGGATTTTTCCTGTATAACGGAGAAATCGGCTTTGGCGACTATTCCGCATTTATCGTGTCGGTAAATCTCTTCATCTCTCCCGTTATGACCCTTGTAAATTTCACAGAGCAGTATCAGAACGGTGTTACGGGCTTTGAAAGATTTCTTGAGATATTGGCAGAGGAGCCTGAGGCTGACAGCGAGGGCGCAGTTGATATAGGACGCGCTGAAGGCCATATCAGATTTGATTCGGTTACAAGTGCCTACGATGAGGATAAAGAGATAATAAAGGGAATCGACCTTGATATAGAAAAGGGCAAGACCTATGCTCTTGTGGGACCCAGCGGCGGAGGAAAGACTACCATCTGCCATCTTATCCCCGGATTCTACGAAATAACCGACGGTGAGATATCTCTTGACGGAAGAGATATCAGGACTATAACAAAATCTTCTCTCAGACGTAATATCGGTATAGTTCAACAGGACGTTTATCTTTTCAATTCCTCCATTCGAGACAATATACTTTACGGACGTCTTGATGCAACAGAGGATGAAGTTATAGAGGCGGCGAAAAGAGCTAATATACACGACTATATCATGACTCTCCCCGAGGGATATAATACCAATATCGGAGAGAGAGGCGTTAAGCTTTCGGGTGGACAGAAGCAGAGGCTCAGTATTGCAAGAGTTTTTCTTAAGAATCCGCCTATCCTCATTCTTGACGAAGCAACAAGCGCCCTTGACAATACAACGGAGATACTTATCCAGCGGGCTCTTGACGAGCTTTGTAAGGGAAGAACTACCATTGTTGTTGCCCACAGACTTTCCACTATCAAAAATGCAGATGAGATAGTTGTTATAGAAGAAGGCGTGATCACGGAAAAGGGGACACACGATGAGCTTGTGGCGCTTGGCAAAACTTATGCCCACCTTTACAGCCTGCAGTTCAGAGAGAACTAATACTATCTTACAGAGGGAACATTTCTTTTTGGGAAGTGTTCCTTTTTGTTTTTTAAAAGTGCGAAAATATTTATAACAGTCATCAGACCTATTACAAGGTCTGCCATCTGCCACATAAACGAGGGAGACATAATGCTTCCCCAAATAGACGCGGCAAAAATAAGGACATAATATAAGATCTTCACCGCAGGCCTTTTCAGATATTCAAGGGAAACTATTGCATATGTGCTTTGACTGATAACTGTGGAAAGGGCAAAAAGTATAACGGAGATGGCAATAATATGAGATGCCCATTCCCCTGCTAAGGTACGGAATGCATATAAGGTCAGTGGTATGCCGTCAAGTGATGGCATATCACTTAAAAGGATAACGAAGCCTGTCATGGTACACAGTATCATGGTGTCGGCAAATACCTCAAAAATGCCGAAGCATCCGCTGTGATGAGAGCTTTTTGTTTCTGCCATGGCGTGAGCCGTGGGGGAGGTGCCGCATCCCGCTTCATTTGAAAAGATTCCTCTTGTAACGCCAAATCTCATTGCTCTCGTCATTGCAAAGCCGCCAATGCCGCCGCCTACAGACGACAGAGAAAAAGCTCCGCTTATTATTTCCCGCAGTATTTCGGGAAGCCTTTCTGCATTGTTAAATATTATTGCAAGAGATAATGCTATATAGATCGCGGAGAGAAGCGGTATAAGTATAACAGTTGCATTTGAAACTCTCTTGCCTCCTCCGGCCGTTATCCATACAGCGCAGATACCCATAGGTATGCCGATGTAAAGAGAGGGGACTGATTCGAAAGCAGCACAGGCGGAGTTTACCTGTACGATAGTTCCGGTAAGAAGTGAATTTGCGGCGCACATAAGTGCAAATGACGAGGCAAGCAGCTTTCCCCAACGTCCGTGTATGATTCTTCGTATGTAATACATGGCACCGCCTCGCCATCCCGCCTCGGTATATTCCCTTGTTTCTATGGCAAGCCTTACTTCAACATATTTTATGCTCATGGCACAAAGGGCACTTATCCACATCCAGAAAAGTGCGCCGGCTCCTCCTGCGGTGATAGCAGTTGCAACTCCTGCCATATTTCCCACTCCGAGAGTACCTGCCAGGGCAACCGTCAAGGCGCGAAAGGGGGATACTCCACCGTTTTTTCCACCCTCCCAAAGACAATTCCATGTGCGAATAGGGTGAAGAATGTAGAAAAACCTCAGCCGTGCGGCAAAGTATATTCCGCTTGCTACCAGAATAATGGGAAGCAGTATTCCCGATAAAATGCTGTTTATCTCTTCCATTTTGGCGTGTAACTCCCTTTTTTGTATTTTAAATGGTTTTTTTAGCACTCCACACATTAATAGGTGAGGAAAATTTTGTGAATTAAGTGTTAATGATTGAAAAAAGCTATTGATTTTTAAATGCGATGTGATAGAATATACTCATCGTTTAGCACTTGAGGGTTTTGAGTGCTAATTCGACAAAAACAAATACAAGTGTTTTACACTACAATACAGGAGGAACATTATGACTCTCAAGCCCCTTTTTGACCGCGTGGTTATCAAAGCGGTAGAAGCTGAAGAAACAACAAAAACAGGTATCATTCTCCCCGGCACAGCTCAGGAGAAGCCCCAGGTTGCAGAGGTAGTTGCAGTAGGCCCCGGCGGAAGCGTTGACGGCAAGGATATTGAAATGGTTGTCAAGGTTGGCGACCGCGTTATCGTTGGCAAATATGCAGGTACAGAGGTTAAGGCTGACGGATGCGAATATAATATCGTACGTCAGGGCGACATTCTCGCGATAGTTGAGTAATATATACTTATTTAATTCGGAGGTAAATTATTATGGCAAAGGACATTCTTTACGGAGTTGACGCAAGAAATGCACTTCTTGCAGGTATTGATAAGCTGGCAGACACAGTTAAGATCACTATGGGCCCCAAGGGCAGAAACGTAGTTCTTGACAAGAAATACGGCACCCCCCTTATAACAAACGACGGTGTTACGATCGCTAAGGAGATCGAGCTTGAGGACGCAAGCGAAAACATGGGCGCTCAGCTTGTTCGCGAGGTAGCAACAAAGACTAACGATGCCGCAGGTGACGGTACAACAACAGCAACTCTTCTTGCGCAGGCTCTTATCCACGAGGGTATGAAGAACGTTGCTGCAGGTGCTAACCCCATCATCATCAGAAAGGGTATCCAGAAGGCAGTTAACCGCGCAGTTGAAACTCTCACAGCTAACGCTAAGAAGGTAAACGGCTCTTCCGACATCGCAAGAGTAGGTACAATTTCCGCAGGCGACGACGTTATCGGTACTCTCATTGCTGACGCTATGGAAAAGGTTACAAACGACGGTGTTATCACAGTTGAGGAATCTAAATCTGCTGAGACATATTGCGAGGTAGTTGAGGGTATGCAGTTTGACCGCGGATACCTCTCTCCCTATATGGCAACAGATACAGATAAGATGGAAGCAGTTATGGACGACGCTCTCGTTCTTATTACAGATAAGAAGATCACAAACGTTCAGGATATCCTCCCTGTTCTTGAGCAGGTAGTTCAGAACGGCAGAAAGCTTGTTATTATCGCTGAGGATGTTGAGGGCGAAGCTCTTACAACTCTCGTTCTCAATAAGCTCCGCGGAACATTCTCCTGCGTAGCTATCAAGGCTCCCGGATTCGGCGACAGACGTAAGGAAATGCTCCGCGATATCGCTATCCTTACAGGCGGTCAGGTTATCACAAGCGAGCTTGGTCTTGAGCTTAAGGATGCGACGATCGAAATGTGCGGTCAGGCAAGACAGGTTAAGGTTAATAAGGATAATACCATTATCGTTGGCGGCTTCGGTGATCCCGATGCTATCAAGGCAAGAATCATGCAGATCAAGGCAGGCATCGAAACAACAACAAGTGATTTCGATCGCGAAAAGCTCCAGGAGCGCCTTGCAAAGCTGGCAGGCGGTGTTGCAGTTATCAAGGTTGGTGCCGCAACAGAAACAGAAATGAAGGAAAAGAAGCTCCGCATCGAGGACGCTCTCAATGCGACACGCGCTGCTGTTGAAGAGGGTATCGTTGCAGGCGGCGGTACAGCATATATCAATGTTATCCCCGCAGTTGAAAAGCTTCTTGATATGGTTGAAGGCGATGAAAAGACAGGCGTTAAGATCGTACTGAAGGCTCTTGAGGCTCCCGTTCGTCAGATCTCTGAGAACGCAGGCTTCGAAGGCTCTGTTGTTGTAAATAACATCCGTGCTTCCGAAAAGGTTGGTTACGGATTCGATGCATACACAGAGACATACTGCGATATGCTTGAAGCCGGTATCGTTGACCCTGCAAAGGTAACACGCAGTGCTCTTCAGAATGCTGCAAGCGTTGCCGCAACAGTTCTTACAACTGAGGCTCTCGTTGTTAACCAGCCCGAGCCCGAAGCTCCCGCACCTGCTGCAGGCGGCATGGGCGGCATGTATTAATAACTGAAACTACAAGCTAAAAGAGCACCTCGATGGGGGTGCTCTTTTTATATTTGCAGTGAGCAACGCCATACTCACTTAAACGTGTCGCTGTTATTAAGCACAAGAGTGCTGTATAGAAAAAGAATGTCGGCATCTGAAAAATCAACAAAGGCTCCGAGAAAGTCGCTTCGGATATATCTTATATCAACCAGCACTACTTCCGAGTATGAGGGTGCAAGAATAGGTGCTATAGACGACCCGAAGGAATCTCTGAATATTATGAGGCGTCCTTGACTGTCAGGGTCATTGTTTTTTATTTTGATAAGTGAAAGGGAGCCTGAAAGAAACATTTCATAGGGGTCGTTACCCTGTGCCTTTTCCATATCATACATCCCTATCTCCCTTGAATTTTCGTAGTCGTATACTGTATAATCTCTTCCGTCTGTAAGATATACGATGCGCTCCGACTTCATTGGCAAGGCAAGCTGTCCTCTGTAAACCCCGTAGAAAGGTATGTCGAGCGTGTTCTCGCGAAATTCAGCCAACTGTTCCTTACCCATTGCCGAAAGTATGGCATTTGCCGCAGGCAATAGCTTTTCCTGCCGCCAATGAGTGTCTGTTTTGTAATAATCCTCCAAGGTGAGATGGGGGAAAATATCTATATACCGGGCATAGGGCATATCTTCTCTGAGTGTATCTGTCAGAAGCCTGTAGTCAAGGCTCAGCCTTCCGCTTTCAGGCGCAAGAAAATAATTTTTGTCGGGGATAACGGAGAGATATATCCTGTTTTCCTCAGTAAGATATCTTTCGTAGATAAATCGGAATTTTTCCGATGCACGGCGGATAGATTCCGTATTAAGCGGATATTCCATTGCTGCCGCATAGCCATTTTTTAAATAAACACCGTTTTTGTCCCACTTTCCAAGGATGCTTCGATCAAATACCGACTTCAGCATTCGAAAGGAATCTCTCAGCGGAAAGGCGTCGGGAGCGTATTTTTCAAAGGCGGACATATAGCTTCCGTCCAAAAGGGAAGACATAGTCAGCTTCGGAAGCTCTGCAAGTCGTCGCCTTTCCCAAAGGGAAAATTCAGCCTTTGGAAGAAATATCCCAAGTAGCGACAAAATAAGCACTGCTGATGCCATAAGGATGCATATAGTCTTTTTCATACTTCCCTCTTAAAATCTGAAATAAAGAAATGGATTGAATGACCCGTCCACAAGATATGCCGTTGAAATAAGAAGCCCTGAGAGAAGAAGCACAGGCTCCACTCTTTCCGAAAAGCTCCGACACTTTTCCGCAGCCAGCTTTGGCAGCGGTGTTGCACCGATAATTGAAACGGCAAAGACAGTTATATAGCTTTTAAGATAATACAGTGCCTCTGACGACACAAGGGGAATATTCCTCAGAGCAAGCATACCGCAAATATCACCAACAGCTTCCCCCATACTGCCTGCGTTGAATATAACAAAGCTTATCATTATAAGGAATATCACGTAAATGTGGCTTAGCATCCTGTGCCTTCTGAGAAAATCTGCAAAGAACATCTTTTCAAGAGTGAGTAGAACTGCAAAATACAGTCCCCACACGATAAAATTCCACGCCGCTCCGTGCCAAAATCCCGTCAAAGCCCAAACTGTCACGATGTTCAGTATATTGCGCAGTCTCCCGACTCTGTTGCCGCCCATGGGGATATAAACATAGTCTCTGAACCAGCTTCCAAGGGACATATGCCATCTGCGCCAAAATTCCGTTATGCTTCGGGAAATGTATGGGTAGTTGAAGTTTTCAAGAAAGTCGAATCCAAGTATTTTCCCAAGCCCGATGGCCATATCGGAATAGCCTGAAAAATCAAAATATATGTGCAGGCAAAATGCTGCTGCATATATCCAATAGAAAAGAACTGAAGGGTCGGAGGAGCTTTTGAAAATATTGCAAAGCTCTCCAAGCTGATTGGCAAGAAGTATCTTTTTCCCAAGACCTGTTATAAACCGTCTTATGCCGTATGATGCCCCTTCAAAGCTGTGGGTCCTTTTTCTAAGCTGTTCCGCAATATCGGAATATCTGACTATTGGGCCCGCAATAAGCTGAGGAAACATTGCAACATATGCGCCAAGATCTATAAGCTTTTTCTGTGCCGCCTCGCCTCTGTATACGTCAACGGTGTAGCTGATTATCTGGAAGGTGTAGAAGCTTATACCAACGGGCAAGGCTACCTGCAAAAGAGGGAGAGAAAGCCCTGTTACACTATTGAAATTCTCAATAAAGAAATCCGAATATTTGAAATATGCCAGAAATGCAAGGCTTATTATGACAGACACAGTGCACAGCGCTTTGCCGTATCTTCTGTATCTTTCAATGGCAATACCGAAAATATATCCCAGCACCACAGTGGCTATCATGAGGAAAACGTATTTCGGTTCTCCCCACCCGTAGAAAATAAGGCTGAATATAAGAAGGACTGAGTTTTTCATAAAGGTGGGCACAAGGAAATACACGATAAGGGTGATTGGCAAAAAATAATACAAAAAGGTTATGCTTGAAAATAACATATCTTCTCCAAATTATAAGTAAAGCAGGGCATAAGCCCTGCTTGGATCGTCACATTATGCTTGTGCTATAGGCTCTTCTGTGATAACAGAAATCGTGCCTATGGCTTCTATAGCATTGTTTTTAAAGGTCTGTATAAGGTCGTTTGCACCGAATGCGCTAATGATGTACTCATCACTTACATTCATTGCAAGATAGGTCTCTGGAGTACCGCATATCCATTGACGTGCCATTACGTTGTTTTTCAGTGCATCGGAAAATTCCTTGGTGTCTGTGCCTTCCTTGAGCTTGTAGCAGGCAGAGGTAAATGTGTTGGCATTCATCATGTGCATAAGGGATGCTGTGTCTGTAACATTGCTTGCCTGGTCGGCAGGAAGCCCCAAGGTGGAGTTAAGGTCCTCAATATTTTCCATATTAAAGCTACCGGGGCCATCCATAACGGCATTTTCCATATCACCGCCTGCTGCGGAAAATTTGTCATCCTCACCGTATTTGTCCCATATTGCTTTCAGTACGCCGTTGGCACCGCCGCCTATTCCGTCTGTTTCACCGTTGCCTGAACTGTCGTCACCGTTGTCTGAGTCTGAGTCAGAGTCTGAGTTTGAGTCCGAGTCTGAGTCCGTCCTGTCGCTGTCGTCTGTGGAATTATCTGTAACGTTTCCGCTTACGTCTCCTCCGTTGTTGTCTCTTCCGCCACAGCTTACAAGTGTTATGGCAATGACTGCTGCAAGAATAATTGACGCGATTTTTTTCATTTTCAGATCCTCTTTTGTTTTTTATACCTTTCGGTCAACTTATTCTTTGTACTTTTCTTGATTTTTAAACATCATTTTATTATTTTTTTCCTGAGCTGATACGCCAATCGGGGACGGCCGTCGCTGAGATATATAGTTCCGCAGTGGGTAAATCCGTATTTTTTTAGCTGGTGCTGCATAATAAGATTGTCGTCGTGGGTGTCTATTTTTACGCAATCGGTTCTTGTAAATGCATAGTCCATGATTATCTTGAATATACCGCCCCTTTTGCCCGATGATGCAACTCTGTGAACAGCGCAGTAGGGAAGCTCGTCAAGCCAACTTCCGTCTATATAGTTGTACGTGGGGTCAGCCTCCGGAATAAAGGCAAATGCGCCCAAAATGTCATCGTTATCTTCTATAACATAAAGATTGCCCTTTTCTATATCGGAAAGAAGAAGCTCCCTTGAAAGGTCCTTGTCCTGCCACTGTTCGGGATTGCCTGTTTCCTTCATATACTGCTGTGCTCTTAAGTAGACTTTCCTTATATCATCAATTTCATTTTTTAAAACTTTACGTATCGTCATAGTACAACCTGCCTTTCTATATCATCATATCACATTTCCCGAAATATTCCAACAACAATTTTTAGAATATTTGTTCTAACACATTGACAAACGTTTGTTCATACTGTATAATATGAACGGTTGTTCGGAGGCGTATATGAGAACAGTATTACATTCAGACTTGAATAATTTTTATGCGTCGGTTGAGTGTGCGCTTGATCCGGCGCTAAGAGGGCATCCCGTTGCCGTTTGCGGTGATCCCGAAAAGAGGCACGGAATAATCCTTGCAAAAAATTACGAGGCGAAGGCGTGCGGAGTGCAGACAGGAGAAACCCTTTGGCAGGCGAGGGAAAAATGTCCCGATATTATTTTCGTGCCGCCACATTATGATATATATATGGAGTATTCCAAGGAAGCGCGATCGATCTATGCACAGTATACAGATCAGGTGGAGGCATTTGGGCTTGATGAATGTTGGCTTGACGTAACGGGAAGTCAGCTTTTGTTTGGAGACGGAAAAACTATTGCTGATGATATAAGAGAGAAGATGAAGAAGCGATTGGGCGTTTCTGTATCTGTGGGAGTTTCCTTTAATAAGACCTTTGCAAAGCTGGCGAGCGATATGCACAAGCCTGATAAGACAACAGTAATATCAAGTGATAGCTTTAAGGAAAGGGTGTGGCCTCTTCCTGTTTCCGACCTTTTGTATGTGGGACGCGCAACATCATCAAAGCTGGCAGCATATGGTATTACTACAATAGGACAGCTTGCAATGGCTGACGACAGGCTTATCCATTCGCTTCTTGGAAAAAACGGGCTTGTACTTCTCAGCTTTGCAAGGGGCGAGGACAACGCGCCCGTAAAAAATATAGCCGCAAGGACTCTTTATAAAAGCGTTAGCTGCGGCAATACAGCGCCAAGGGATCTTGTTAACGATAACGATGTAAAGGTACTTCTGCTTGCACTCTCTACAAAGGTGTCGGAGAGACTGAGAGCATATGGCTTTGATTGCAGATGCGTGCAGGTGCAGTTTCGCGAAAGCGACCTTTCCTTTATGGACAGACAATGCCGCCTGCCATATCCCTGCAGAACGGCAAAGGAGATATTTAAGGCAGCATATACTCTTTATCTGAAAAATGCAAGAGGAAAGAGACTTCGCTCACTGTCCGTTCACGCCTGTGATCTTGTATATAATGAAACAGAGCAGCTTTCTTTTTCTCCGGAAATAGAAGATATACAACGCAGAGAAGAGCTTGAAAGTGCTTTTGACAGCATAAATAAACGCTTTGGCGAGGGTACTATCTGTCGTGGACTTCTCCTCACCGACCCCGACATTGCTATGATAGGACTTAAAAGCTCTCCGGGAATAATGCCGGGAAGAATGTTTGGAACGTGAATATTCAAATAAAAAACGGAAATACTATCCAAAAAGAAAGAAGGTGTTTTCGTGGAAGAAGCAGAAGACAAACAGCTTGATACCATAATAAAGAGTGGCGGAGTAGTAACGGATGGCGGACATAGCATCCATTGTTTGACGGTCATAGGACAGATAGAAGGGCATTATATGCTTCCCACCGACCAAAAGGCAACAAAATATGAGCATCTTATCCCTCTTCTTGTGTCAATTGAAGAATCGCCTGACATAGACGGACTTCTCATGATACTGAACACCATGGGTGGCGACGTTGAGGCAGGACTTGCACTTGCAGAAATGGTGGCAGGTATGAAAAAGCCAACAGTTTCCCTTGTGCTGGGTGGAGGCCATTCCATCGGTGTTCCTCTTGCGGTTTCTGCAAAGAAATCATTTATCGTTCCTTCCGCCACAATGACCATCCATCCCGTCAGAATGAGCGGAACAGTTATAGGCGTCCCTCAGACCTATTACTATTTTGAGCGGATGCAGGACAGAATAATCAGATTTATATGCGATAATTCCAAGGTCAACGAGGAGTGCTTCCGCAAAATGCTCCTTGAAACAGATCAGATAGCAACAGATGTGGGGTCCCTTATAGAAGGAAAGGAAGCTGTTGAGTGCGGACTTATCGATTCTCTCGGTTCTCTTGGAGATGCCCTCCGTGAGCTTCACAGACAGATAGATGAAGCGGGAAAGTAAAAACTCCTCTGTCACCATTGGTGACAGAGGAGTTTTTACTTTATTTAATATATCTTGCTTCGTTGTAGTAGCGCTTGGTAGTCGCCTCGCCCATGGAGAAAGTCTTTCTGGGAAGGGGACCGTTTTTAGCTACATAGGAAAGGAGCGATTCCTTTTCAATACCATTACAGAGAAAGCCTATGGAGTTTTCTGCCTTGGAAAGCTCAAGCAGGGCTGCTTCGCCGTGAATATAATCGCAGGATACACAGGGATGAGCTGCAATATAGCGGTCAATATAGTTTTGCATGCATCCGACATCAAGAGGGTGGGTTTCAGGAAAATGCGCGATTCGCATCTGTCCGGCAAAGTGTGCTTCTATTTCTCTGCCGATTTCGGGAAGAGATGCAAAAAAGTCATCCACATCGATATTTTTAAGTATTCTGTAGATAGGCTCAAATACTATAGAGCTTTCATGGATGTTAACGATCTCGCACAGAGCATATCTTGCAGGATGATTTTCTGCCGCCTCAGGAGACTCTGCTTTAAGCTCCTCATAATATGCCTTAGCCGCGGCAAGGGAGTGGTTGCCGTCTCCTACAGCATATGCACCGTTTCCCATAAGAGCTTCGTATCCTTTAATACGAGAAAGAAGCTCTGTGAGATACTTGCCCTCTACCTTATATCCCTTAAGATGACCACCGCCGAGCATAAGAGGAAAATCGTAGATAATGGGAAGCTCTGCCTTGACCACCTCAAGATATCTCATTATAACATCCTCTGCATCATCGTAAAACACCATAACGTGGGGAAGCTCGATATCTGCTCTGCGTCTGATCTCAACGCGGGGAGGGATCCTTGAAAGAACGGTTTCCTCTGTTGCGCTGACACGCCCCTTCTTGGCAGGATCGAATTCGTATGCGTCAATATCTATCTTACCAACAATACCACGTCTGACAGCGCCGTCGGAGAGAGTTCTCTCGATAAAGATCACAGAGTCCTTGTGGCAGGCAAGCTGAGCGGGAATAGTTTTCATAGCCTCTTCAATAACAGCCTTCTGGGAAGCCTCTCTCTCTGTTTCAAGATAAGCCTCGGGAAGGATGAAGGAAAGAGTTGTGAGAGCACCGCTTGTGATCTCCTCAGCCTTGTCCCAGTATGCGGGATTGCTTGTAAACTGGTCGCAGGCTATAACAGCCCATTTTGTAAAATCGGGATCATTTGATTTAAGATCGGGCAGAAGGATATCTGCCTCGGAAAATACAGTTTTATTCATAAATTGCCTCGCAAGTGAAATACACAGATATTATACTCAAATCCTTAGGCTGTGTCAATCGGAATATATTCTATTTACATTTCAATTAAATAAATATATAATAGTAGGTATTAGGGAGGTGGATATATGATAGTATTCGATAAGCTATGGAAAACTATGGAGCAGAAAGGCGTTACGACCTATGTGCTGAGAGAGAAATGCGGCATAGACAGCAAAACGGTGAGACGGCTCAGAGAAAACGAAAATATAGAAACAAAAACACTTGATAAGCTGTGTACTGTTCTTGATTGTACCCTTGATGACATCGCAGAATATATAAAAGAATAATTTTTTATTTTTTTAAAAAAAGGTGTTGACAAATATCAAAGTTGATGATATACTAAGCAAGTCGATGGCCCGTTGGTCAAGCGGCTAAGACACCGCCCTCTCACGGCGGAAACGGGGGTTCGATTCCCCCACGGGTCACCAAGAAAAAAGCTCCTTTTGTCTACTGACAAAAGGAGCTTTTTTCAATGATATCCGTTCCTACAGTCACGGATGATATAGCTGACGCTATGATATCTGCTTCGCAGATGATATACGCTTCGCGTATGAAGGAACGGATATTATTATGAGCGAAGCGAATAACAAGGTTCCGGGGCACCCGCTCAAAATCTTTGATTTTGTCAGCGGGTCGGGTTCTTATATCACGCTTGCGAAGCAAGTATATCATACGGCTTGCCGTATATCATATCGCGCAAGCGATATATCATTGAAAATTGCAACAATTTATGATATAATTCTAATGAAAGAAGGTGCTTTAATGTCCGAAAACAAATTACTTGACTTATCTTTTGAATTTGCTGTTGCTATTGTTAACCTTGTTGATGGCGTAACTGCACCAAAAAGTTCCTATATGACCGATCAACTTGCAAGGGCAGGCACATCTGTCGGCGCAAATATCCACGAAGCGCAATACGCACAGAGCAAGAAAGATTTTGTGGCAAAGTTGGAAATCGCTTTGAAAGAATCCAACGAAACAAGTTATTGGTTGAAATTGATGTACGAAACTAAAAGAATCGATATCTCTACATATCAATATACAGAGAAACTTTGTGGCAATATCCGCAGATTGTTGATTGCCTCTTGTCGCACCGCAAAGGAGAGTGCAAAATGACTTACCGGTTGTTAGAGAAATTTGATGACAAAGATATACCATCAATACTTTCTGCGTATATGCAACCAACGATTTCGCAGTTTATCGGCATTGATAATGAGAATTACTGGATATATATCACGAGTACTGATGGTGTCTATTTCTATAAAGTTTATAAAGATGACATTTTAGTCGGCACTATGCATCTTGAGTTATCTGACGGTATTTTGTATATGTCTGTTGTTGTTTTACCAGAGTATCAAAGGCAAGGATATGCTACAACTATGATAAAAGATATTCAAGCAGGAAAATTTGGACTTGATTTTAATAAAATTGAAGTTTCTATTAATGAGAAAAACATAGCTTCTATTAGACTGTTTAATAGCGTTGGATTTGTATGTACAGGCAAAGATGGGGAGCTCTTTGAATATGAGTATAGCAAAGGTTAATACACTCCACCCAGAGTCGTTTTCTCCTGCATAACTACTTTTAGTTACTACTTTTGCAAAAAAGACACGCTTCAGCGTGTCTTTTTTGTGGGGTGGCCCGTATTGACGGGAATCGAACAAACGATGCTATTATCGCCCCGCTACTTAGGAAAAATAAAAAATATATAAGTTTTTTTCAAATATACTATTGCTCGTTACCCTACGTTATAATAGATAATAAGCCTGCAAGGAGGTGAATTTGCTATGTCAG
>JAFUMU010000027.1 GCA_017482495.1 Clostridia bacterium
AGTGCTACAATTGTGACTACACAGAGGCAGAGGTGCTTGAGATCATCGACCACAACTACGTAGACGGCAAGTGTACCATGTGCGGCGAAAGCGACGGAAGCGTTGTAGCTACACCCGGTGACGTAGACGGCGACGGTGAGGTTACTATGCTTGACCTCTTTGCGCTTAAGCTGTTCATCAAGCAGAAGGACGTACCCACAGATGCAGAGGTCAAGGCCGCTGATATCGATGGAGACGGCGAGATCACTATGGTAGACTCCTTCGAGCTTAAATACCGCATCTCCACGGGATATTGGAGACAATGAAACAGGCTTTAATTAAAGGTGGAACCTCTCTTTTGCAGAGAGGTTCCGCCTTTGCCTTTTCCGTAGGACCTAAAGTAGGAAGATTAATGTTCGCTGTAATACAGGCTTCTGTTCACTGATGCTCATCTACGCATCGGAAAATACACTTGTTTTTCATTAATTGTTGTGATAAAATAAAGAAAAGAACTTTTTTGTCGAAACGGGGGATTCATATGGCATACTGCAAGCATTGCGGTTCAGAGGTTAATGAAAATGCATATGCATGTGTGAAATGCGGCTGCGCTTTAAAAGACGAACCGACCAAAAGCTCCACTTCAGATATTCCTGCATTTCTTTGGGGAATTCTCGGATATTTCGTTCCTGTGGCAGGACTTATCCTTTGGATATTATGGAAAGGTGAGCGTCCATTGGATGCAAAAGCGGCAGGCCTTGGCGCGCTTATCAACACCATCTTATCTGTGGTTCTCATCACAGTATACGTTTTTCTCTACGTTTTCATGTTCGCCACAACATTCGGAAGCATAATATTTTTAGGCTGAAAAACTGTTGACAATAATTGTTACATATGGTAGAATTTAATCGCAAATTATCAAAAGAGGTAATAATATGGCTTTTTGTAAGAATTGCGGCAATCAGATCAGTGATCAGGCAGTAATGTGCCCTATGTGCGGCACTATGGTATCTGCTCCTGTGAATAATACACCCAAGGCAACATCCGGCAACTTCCTTTGGGCAGTCCTCGGCTTCTTTGTTCCGCTGGCAGGACTTATACTCTTCATCGTATGGAAGAATGACAGACCCGGTGACGCTAAGATGGCAGGTATCGGTGCTCTTGTAGGATTTATTTTGAACATCATCACAAGTGTTTTGTGGGGTGTAATTGTAGGTCTGATGGAAGTATTGCTTCTGGAAGGCTCCTACTATTATTATTGATGCTTAACTACCAATAAAGAAGCGACGGCCTGCGGACCGTCGCTTCTTTCAGACTGTCGATAAAGGCACAGACCGCAGAAAATAATTGATCTGTGCAAAGAGTTATAATTAAAACAGATAAACTCCGAAAATAGAGCTGTCGCAATAGCGACAGCTCTCCGCTTTAAACGACAGCAAACTCTGCCGTACCCTTGTACGGCGACGAATTTGCCGTCGCTTAATCTGCACTCTTTCTCGGCAGTCTTTCAGCGTGTCGACTTTTTCGACACGCTGAAAGAAACGACGGCCTGCGGACCGTCGCTTCTTTTAGTTTCTTCTATTATTTTGCACCGTATTTATCAAGATATGCTCTCATATCAGCAATAAGTGCAGGATCAGCACCTGTTTCCTCAAGATATGCAATGATATCAAGAACTGTGATAATGGGATATACAGGGAATCCGTATGTCTCCTTTATCTCCTGAATTGCAGAGATCTCGTTCTGTCCGCGCTCCATGCGGTCAACCATTACGATAGCCGCTGTAACCTTAGAGTCCTTGATTGTGCTGAGGATGTCCATGCTCTCTCTGATAGCTGTACCTGCTGTGATAACGTCCTCAACGATAACGATCTCCTCACCCTGCTGAGGCTGATAGCCAACAAAGATACCACCCTCTCCATGGTCCTTAACTTCCTTTCTGTTGAAGAAGAAGGGGAGATCAAGACCCTGGTTTGCAAGAGCAACGGATGCGGAAACTGCAATGGAAATTCCCTTGTATGCAGGTCCGTAAAGAACAGAATTCTTATTTGCGATCTTTTCGTTGTAAACTGCAGCATAGAACTTACCCATCTCGCAGATCTGCTTACCTGTACGGATCTTACCTGCATTGAAGAAATAAGGTGTTTCTCTGCCGCTCTTTGTGATGAACTTACCGAACTGAAGCACATCAGCTCCCATAAGGAATTCAATAAATTCTTTCTTGTAACTCATGATTACCTCCGTATATATGCCTTAAGGCTCAAATTTTTCAAAAATAGGAATAAGATTTTCTTTTTTCGCCTGATCGTAATCGGCTTTTGAAGTAATTGTCCAACTTGCTCCTTGGATTCCCCACAGCTTTAGGGCGAGAACATTGCTGAGATGTCTTCTATCACTGAATTTGTAGGCTATAAAGTCAGGGCGGGTAAGAAAATTGGCGGTAAGCGCTGTAAGTATACAGTCTATAAAGCCCCCCATACCGCTACGATTCTTAAAAAAATTCTGCGAAAGCTGTCCCCTTACCACATCAGGTCTGTTATGCTTCAGCCACCAAACACATCGGGGATCAAAGCTCTCTACACAGTAGAGGCCTTTATATCCTTCAAGCTGACGGAATACTTCTTTGCACAGCTCTGCCGCGTTGCCTCCAACAGCCTTAAGCTCGATTATCATAGGAGCCTTGCCGTCGAAAAGCTCAAGAACATCTCTGAAAAGCGGTATTGTCTCATCAGTCCCCTCAAGATTATATCCCGAAAGCATATCTGCTGTCAAGTCCTCCACTCTGCCCTTTTTCCCTGTAGTACGTTCCAGAGTATTATCGTGAAAGACTGCCAGCTCACCGTCCCGAAGAAGGTGAAGGTCAAGCTCGATACCATATCCCTTTTCAAGCGCAAGTCTGAATGCATGCATACTGTTTTCAGGTATCTGAGGCTTATTATGAAGACCTCTGTGAGCGTAGTCCCACTTGCCAAGCTCCTTTAGCTTTGGGTGATCTCTTCTTCCCATCAGAGAAATAACATACAGCACCGCCCACAAAAGAAGGATCGAGAACACCACCGTTATTATTATCAAAGCTACCTTCATCTGAAGCTCCTTAATCATCTATGTCAAATGCCTCAAGTCCCTTTTTGGCAACGACCTTGTTATCGCCGTGGCGGACCATAAGCATTGTAACGAATGCAAGAGCGACAAATGCCGCCGCGTAAGGGAACAGGACAGTCATACCGTAGTTGTCCATAAGAAAGCCTGATACTACAGGTGTGATTATCTGAGCTGTCATGGAAGCCGTGTAATAAAATCCTGTATATTTGCCCACGTCTCCGCCGGAACACATCTCAACAACCATGGGGAATGAATTAACATTGATGGTTGCCCATGCAACGCCCGCAAGGCAAAACATAATATTCATAAGCCAAACAGGACTTCCTGCTCGCATAAATGCCGCCACAAGGAAGGCCGTTGCAAGCATAACTATACCTGCAAGGATAGTCTTCTTTCTGCCTATCTTAGAAGCTATCATACCTGCAGGCAGATATGAAATGATAGCTGCTGCCTGAGCCATAAGCAGTGTGGTATTATAGCTCATATGAAGCACATTGGGGGCATAGACGGAATACTTGGATGTTACAGCATTATATCCGATAAACCAAAGTGCAACAGAAAGAAGTATAAATGCAAGGCTCTTCATCTCAGAAGCGGAAAGCCTTCTCTTTTCACCGTTTTCCTCATCATCCGCCTCCTCTATACCAAGTCGGATGCTTTCCTCCTGCATTTCTTTAGCCCATTTTACCTCGCGTACGCAAAGAAGGAATATTGCAAGCGCGCCAAGCATGATCGCCGCCACTACTCCATAGAACACGTAGTAGCTCATAAGTGCATTTTTAACCGATGATGTAGCAAAGACGATTCCAAGCACGAGAACGATTATACCGCCTGCGGTTCCCATAAGGTTGATAATGGCATTCGCCTTGCTTCTGAGAGGCTTAATGGTGACGTCCGGCATAAGCGCTACTGCAGGGGATCGGAAGGTTGCCATTGAAATAAGTACTGCAAGCAAAAGAGCTATGAAAAGTATCATGGGTACAGGATCATTGGCGGTTACCTCTGCTGCACATGCCTGACGGGCAGGTACAACATAGTTAGTATAGGGATTTTTCTCGCCTTCTGCAACTTCGCAGTCACTGCGGATAGCAGAAAATTCTTCCTTTGTATACTTTTCGGAAAGGACGAACTTTTCTCCATCAGGAGTGAGAAGCTCGCTGTCTGCTTGCTTGTCGTAGATATATTCAAGTGAAGCAGTATCGTCTATCTTTGAAAAATCAGAAAGACCCTTAAGCTGAGCGCTGTCAGCAAAAGAAAGACATACTATTGCAACAGCAGCAATAATAGTACCGATGGTTATAAAAGGTGTGCGTCTGCCGTGACGGCTACGGCATTTGTCAGACAGCGCACCGAAAATGGGCAGCATGAAAACTGCAAGCACATTATCCAATGCCATAATAACACCGGACCATGTCTGAGACATACCGAATTTGTTAGTAAGTATGACAGGAATAGTGGCATCATACGCCTGCCAGAATGCGCTTATAAGGAAAAACGCAAATCCCACAAGGATCGTCTTTTTAACATTTAACTTCATTAGCTGAACTCCTGATGAATAATATTTTGATAAAAAGGCATTTCTTATATAAGTATACCTTATTTTGCAGAATTTGTCTATTGCAGATTTCATATTTATCTAAAAAGCCTCAAATAAAATATAAAAATATTTCAAAAAAGCTATTGACATGAGAAAAAGTTCGTGATATAATTCACCTGTTCACCAAAGACAGCAGGTTTCGGTAAAAGCAAACGCTTTCCTGCCGAGGAGACAAGCATAAATGATTATGTAGTCTTTTTTCGGCGCGCCGGAGAAAGACTTTTTCTATTTTTGGTGTCGACAATTCTTACAAGGAGGAAATTAAAATGCCCAGTGCAAAGGTTCTTGAACAGAAGAAGGCCGTAGTTGCAGAGCTCTCTGAAAAGATGGGTCGCGCAGTATCCGGTGTTCTCGTAAAGTATCAGGGTATTACTGTTGAAGATGATACAAAGCTGCGTGCAGCGCTCCGTAAGGCAGGCGTTGAGTACTCAGTTATCAAGAATTCCCTTATCGGCCGTGCTGCTGACGAAGCAGGTCTCGGTGCGATCAAGAGTGAGCTTGAAGGTATGAACGCACTTGCTATCAGCTATGACGATGCAGTTGCTCCTGCTAAGATCCTTAAGGAATACGCAGATAAGATCGAGTCTTTCGAGATTCGCGGCGGTTTCCTTGAAGGCGCAGTAGTTCCTGTAGCAGTAGTAAACGAGCTTGCAGAGATTCCTTCCAAGGAAGTTCTTATTGCAAGAATGCTCGGTTCCCTTCAGGGTCCCCTTTCCGGACTCGCAGTTGCCCTTCAGGCAATTATCGACAAGAGCGGCGAAGCAGTTCCCGCAACAGAGGAGGCTCCTGCAGAGGAAGCTCCCGCTGCTGAGTAATTCAGCATAACAAAATTTTAAAAATAACTTTTAAATTTCGGAGGTACATTAAAATGGCTAGCGAAAAGACAACAGCTATTCTTGAAGAAATCAAAGCTCTTACAATTCTTGAGCTTGCAGACCTTGTAAAGGCAATCGAAGAGGAGTTCGGCGTATCCGCAGCTCCCGTAGCAGTAGCAGTAGCAGGCGGCGCAGCAGCTCCCGCAGCAGAAGAGAAGACAGAATTCGACGTAGTTCTCAAGTCCTTCGGTGCTAAGAAGCTCGACGTTATCAAGGCAGTTCGTGAGATCACAGGTCTCGGCCTTAAGGAAGCTAAGGAAATGGTTGAGGGTGCTCCCAAGACTGTTAAGGAAGGCGCAAGCAAGGAAGAAGCTGAAGAGATCAAGACAAAGCTCACAGCAGCAGGCGCTGAGGTTGAAGTTAAGTAATTTAACCCCCTATGTAAGAAGAAAAGGCAACGCATTTTGCGTTGCCTTTTTTGTATGCTTTATTCAGCCTCGAAATACGGAGCATAGTCGTAGTTGCCCTTGATTATCTCTGCCACAGCAGCCTTATCACGGGCATTTACCTTGCCGTCCAGATTAACATCAGCATATTCATCAAAAGAATCGGATTTGATCAGTGAGGTCAAAGCCGCCTTGTCTCTTGCATTAACTTTCTCATCGCCATTGAGATCTGCTACCAAACGATAAACTGAATTAACGCCGAAATCTTCAGCAGGCATGATCAGCTCCTGATAAGGCGATGTCATATCATCAAACTTAACATTTCCGTAATCGATCTCCCACTGAACAAATACGTAGCACAGATTGTCGATCACTAAACCTTCATATATATCCAGATATATAGTTTCCTTTGCAGGGAAAATATACTCTACCCCGTCCACCTCTGCAACGTAGTCATCAGCCACGTCGGTGGGAACAGCGTTGAAATGTATGGTTACCTTTTCGTCAAAATCACCATATGGTTGTAGTTTTTCGTTCCATTCCTCTTCGGTTCCTGCGTAGTAAATGTCAGTCAGATTACTGCATCCGAAAAATGAGGAGGAATATATTTCTTTTATGGATGTAGGTATATACGCCTTTTTCAATGATCGGCAGTCCCAGAAGCATCCGTCGATATTGGTTGTCCCTTCGGGAATGATCGCATATTCAATAGCTGTGGACAAATAAAACGTACTGGTTAAATACGGAACATAGCCCTTGAACAGATAACGGTCAAGTCTTTTGCAATAGGCAAAAGCACGCTCTCCAATGGATGTTACGCTTGCAGGTATAACAACACTTGTTAATCCACTTTCACAAAATGCGTTACTTTTTATGGTGGTAAGTTCATCGGATAGATTTATTGTTCCTAAAGAACTGCACTTATAAAACGCTTCGGTTCCGATAACTTTTATTGAATCGGGCATTTCAACGTAGATAAGAGAAGAACATTCATAAAATAAATAATTGGGGATTGTTTCAATACCATCATCAAGGTATACGTACTCTAATGCTGTGCAACGTCTGAATGCGGAGTCTCCTATTGAGGTTATAGGTGAGGCTGAAATATACCCTATGAATGATGAACAATTGTAGAAACAACTGGATGGTATGGAGGTGATACCTTCTCCGAAATATACGAATTCTAATGCTGTACAATCTTCGAATAAGCCTATTCCCAAAGTAGTAACCTTATCGGGGATGATTAGTTCGGTCAGTTTCGAGCAGGCTTCGAATGCGCGATGTTCAATTCGTGTGATAGAATCGGGAAGTATTATTTTTTGCAGATTAGTTTTGTACGCGAAAGCACTTACGCCTATAACCGTTACAGGCATCCCTTCGATTTTGGCAGGGACTGTTGCAATAGTGTCAGTTGTTGAAGTGTATTGCTTGATGGTTATCTCACCGTCGTTAATGGTATACTTGAATTTCTCATAGGTATACTCTGTTACCTCCTCTGCAAACGCAGAAACAGGCACCAGTGAACACAGCATTAAAACGGAGATGATCAAAGATATAAATCGCTTCATAGTCTGCTCCTTTCAGCCAATGCATATATTTTTCTAATTCCATTCTATATCAGATGCACTTAAAAAACAATTATTTAAACCAACGAAATGCCGCCTACATTATTGTATAAATCGCCGAACTCTTGTACACATTATAACAAAAAGGTTATTATGATCACAGATCTTATATTCGGAATTCTCTTCGGAGCCCTTGCAGGTATGGGCATTGGCGGCGGCGGGTTGCTGGTTATTTATCTGACCCTTTTCGACGGTATCGAGCAAAGACTCGCTCAAGGCGTCAACCTCTATTTTTTTATCTTCGCAGGTGCCGCTTCCCTGCTGCTCCATATTAATAAAAGAAATATAAATCTGCCATTCGTGCTCATATGCACTTTCTTCGGATGCTTCACCGCAGTTCTCGGCGCTAAAGCATCCTCCGCTGTCGATCCAAGTCTCCTCCGCAGAATATTCGGAATAATGCTTATAACCGCAGGCAGTATAACTCTTGTAAAATCTTTTGTTAAGAGATGAGGAGTGATTTATTTGGGTGGACCCAAGGCGTTTGTAGGGCTTAAGGTTATTCATGCGGCGGGAGAGCCACCACCCTACGGGTGTCTTGGGTACGTACAGCCTAAGGATATTCAACGGGAGAGCAATGCTCTCCCCTACAGGTGGAGACGCCCGTTTCGCTTGTAGGGGCGATCATTGATCGCCCGCTCGTGCGGTTTAAGCTTACTCAAGCGGCGGCTTGAGGGCAAGCCGCCCTACGGGTGTCTTGGGTTTGTGTTTAAGCCTTACCGTTTGCGGCGAAGGCACAAAAAATGCCCAAA
>JAFUMU010000028.1 GCA_017482495.1 Clostridia bacterium
GTAACTACGCTGCATCACTTTCCGGACAGGTAAAGGCAGCAGAGAACAAATGTGAGCAGGTATTGTGGCTTGACGGCGTAGAAAGAAAGTATATTGACGAAGTAGGCGCAATGAACGTTTTCTTCGTTATCGACGGCAAGGTAATAACACCCTCTCTTGAGGACGGTAATATTCTTCCCGGTGTTACAAGAGCTTCATGCATAGAAATGCTCAGAAAGCTTGGATATACTGTAGAAGAGAGAAAAATATCCGTGGACGAGCTTTTTGAGGCTCATGCCAAGGGCAAGTTCGATGAATCCTTCGGAACAGGTACGGCGGCTGTTATCTCACCTGTAGGAGAGTATATTGACGGCGATAAGCATCTTGTTATCAACGATGGAAAGATCGGTGATATATCTCAGAAGCTTTACGATACCATAACAGGCATCCAGTGGGGCAAAACAGAAGACTCCATGGGCTGGACTGTTACAATTGACTGAGTAAGTAAAAAATCAAAATAAAGCTCCGCAAATCGGAGCGGCTCTGTTCGGAGCGTGATGCGAACGGGGCGTAAGAAAGGAAAGGTCATTTTTATGGAAACCAAACGCAACCTGAAGTACTTTACTTCAAAAGGCATCAACCCTGTATTCATTGTAGGTCTTGTAATCACAGCTATCGGTCTCATTCTGATGATAGTTCCCCAGACAGCTCCCTTCGGTCTTGTTCTCGCACTTGTAGGCGTGGGCGTTGCAGTATTTGCGACCGGCGCTAAGTCAGGTGAAGCAGAGATCGACAACCAGCTTCTCGGTATCATAAAGGATATCCCCGAGCAGGCAATGATCAAGCACGAAGTGTATGAAAGAAGCTTCAATCCTATTGTTAAGCCTATCTTCCTTAAAGGCTTCGACTACAGACTTGAAGGCGTATACTGCAAGAAGGGGCCCGACTATAAGTTCAGAACAAGTGCATATAACGCAGCTCAGCTTTACTTCTCTCGTGAGAAGATCGTTGTATACGGTAAGCATATCTCCCTTGTTGACGATTCTGAGGGCGCAAACTACGAGATCATTGGTTCTGCACTTTACGAGGATGTAAAGGAAGCTCGTATCGAAGAGACAGAATTTACACTTGCGGACGGCAGAAAAGTTCCCGTATATTCTTTCGTTCTTGAGACAAAGAGCGGTGAGAAGCTTGTAGACTTCAGCGTTGAATACGGTGCTGACGTAGATAAGGCTGCAGCAGATATCAACCACGCTGTTGAAAAGATGACTATCAAGGCTATGGAAAAGGCTGCTGATAAGGCTGCTAAGAGAGAGGCTCTCCGTCGCGGCGAAGCTATCAAGTACGAATAATATTTCCTACATAAGAAAAAGACGCTTTGTTAAGCGTCTTTTTTCTTTTTCAGATAGATTATAGCAAGCTCTGTTTGGTTAAAC
This sequence comes from Clostridia bacterium, assembly GCA_017482495.1. Taxonomy (GTDB): domain Bacteria; phylum Bacillota; class Clostridia; order Oscillospirales; family CAG-272; genus Avispirillum. The sequence goes on from JAFUMU010000028.1 coordinate 1,416, forward strand.
AAACGGGGAATTGGATGGCACGTGTTTGCAAGCCCTCGGCTGACATAAAGTCTGTTTTCATGAAGCCCTGAGGTGTATTTCGGAAAGAGGCCTTGTCCCGGTGCATAAACTCCGCGACCGAAGAATCTCCATTGACCACCGTGTGCATGTCCCGAAACGGTAAGATCTACGTCGGTCGCTCTGACGTAGTCGGGATAGTATTCGGGGTGATGGCAGAGAAGAAGCTTGAAGCCGTCTTCCTTTGCAAAAGCCTCAAGATATTTAAGGTTGGGCGGTGGAGTAGGGCCGTAGCGGCTCTCAAAAAGCCCGGTGGAAAGTCCGCCGAGGGTTATTTCGCCGTCTTTTGCAGTTTCGTCGTCAATCAGAATAGCGCCTGTGCTTTTTATAAATTCCTTGCATTCGGGGCTGATGCGCCTTTCGTGATTGCCAACGCTGTAGTAGGCTTTAGCAATACTTGCCGCCTTTGCGAGGAAAGAAAGAGCATATTTGCATCTTGAAAGTGACTCGTCGTGGTCAAGATTGTCCGTAAGATCGCCCGGTATAAGAATATAGTCGGGGCAAATCGCCTCAAGCTGTGACAGCACGGCATCATATGGTCTGTTGTGCAGGTCGGACACTACGGCGATGGTGTAGTCCCTTGACAGCTTTGGGGAAAATATCTCAGTTTTTGTAATTTCCATAATCCAAACAAGACGAGAGGAACTTATAAAAAGCTCCTCTCGAATAAGTTATCAGTTTTCTCCGCAGAGGCGGTCAACAAGGAACTTATAGAACATATCCTTGTATTTGTAATAAACGGTACAGTGAACGGGACGTCCGTTTTCAGGGTCGTCATTTGTATATCCGCCGTCGTCTATGGAAAGCATATGATCCTCTGAAATAAAGTTGTAATCACCCTTAACAGCATAGTAAATGGCCGCTGTGTCGTAAAGAGATGTGGTATGTGTCTTATAGTATGTGCAGTTGCCCTTTACCATCCAGAAGTCAAAGCACTCAAGAACTGTTCCGATAACGGGATCGCTGTCTCTCTTATAGAGAAGCTTCTGATATCCGTCGTCGCCGATAACGATGTGTGCTGTAACGTCGAGAGGGATCATTGTGATCTCCCAGGGAGCCTCAAATGCACGTCTCATAGAGGGAATGTCAGCACGAACGTTGTAGTCGGATGCCTTCTGGATAACGTCAAGTCCGTGACCGTTGTAGATAGAGCCTCCGATGATGATGAGCTTTGCCTTTTCTGCAATGCGGGGCTCTCTTTCAAGAGCTGCAGCAATGTCGGTCATAGGGCCGATGCAGATGATGGTAACGGTCTCTTCGCTTGCCATAACTGTATCGATCATAGCCTGGATGCCGTCCTCGCGGAAGCCGCCCTTGTATGCGGAAAGGTCGAAGTCCTCGGCCCATTCGCGAAGGTGATAGTCAAAATGCTCGCTTGCAAGACCTGCGGCAACGGGAATATGACCGTATCCGCTCATTTCCATCTGCTTTGCGGCAACCTTGGTGCGTCCGAAGGGGAACTCGGGATTCTCAAGGCAGGGAACTACCAGCTTTGTGTCAAGCTCGTGGGAGCGCATAAGAACTGCCAGCGCCCATGTGTCGTCGATATCGCCGCCGATATCTGTGTTGAGAATAACGGGAATCTTTTTTTCGCTCATTGTCTTGCTCCTAATGTACAAGCCATAACGGCCTTAATTGTGTGCATTCTGTTTTCAGCCTCATCGAATACGATTGACTGATCGCTTTCAAATACTTCATCTGTAACCTCAAGGTCCTCACGTCCGAAGCGCTCGCACATCTCGCGTCCCACAACTGTCTTCTTGTCGTGGTATGCGGGGAGGCAGTGCATAAAGCGGCACTGAGGTCCGGCATTGTCCATAAGAGCACGGTTTACCTGATAGGGTGAGAGATCGTTGATTCTTTCAGCCCATACCTCAACAGGCTCGCCCATGGATACCCAAACGTCTGTGTAGATAACGTCAGCGCCCTTTGTTGCCTTCATGGGATCCTCTTCAAAAGTAAGTGTAGCGCCTGTTTCAGCGGCAATACGCTTGCATTCTTCTATAAGCTCGCCCTCGGGGAAGTACTTTTTGGGTGCGCAGCAGGTGAAGTTGAGACCCATCTTGGCACAGCCGACCATAAGTGAGTTGCCCATGTTATATCTTGCATCACCCATATATACGAAGTTAATTCCGCGCAGGTGTCCGAAGTGCTCGCGGATGGTGAGGAAGTCTGCAAGGATCTGTGTGGGGTGGAATTCGTTGGTGAGTCCGTTCCATACGGGAACGCCTGCGTGAGCTGCAAGCTCCTCAACTATAGACTGCTCAAAGCCTCTGTATTCTATTCCGTCGTAAAGTCTGCCGAGAACTCTTGCAGAGTCGGCAATGCTTTCCTTTCTGCCGATCTGAGAAGCGGAGGGGTCGAGGTATGTTACGTGCATACCGAGACCGTGAGCCGCAACCTCGAAGGAGCAGCGGGTTCTTGTGCTTGTTTTTTCAAAAATAAGTGCGATATTTTTATTGGGAAGCTGCGCGTGAGATATACCGTTCTTTCTTTCGTCCTTAAGTGTTGCCGCAACGTCAAGAAGGAATCCTATCTCTTCGGGAGTAAAGTCAAGCAGCTTAAGAAAGTTTCTGCCTTTAAGATTCATTGGTTTCTGTCCTTTTTTCTAAAAATACTTACTTTATTATAGCATTATATTTTACTTGTGTAAAGTGTTTAGTGGTTTTTTCTTTATAAATACGAAAAACATTATTGATTATATACCGATTTGGGTGTATAATGTATTTGTATAAATTTGTCTTTAAGAAAGGGATGTATTATGAAAATCTTTCATCGCATGCTGAGCTTTATTTTGGCTCTGGTCACTGTAGTATCAGTGCTGATCATTCCCTCTGCGGGAGCAAGCGCAAGCTCTGCCGAGGACGGTGTCCTTATTTTTGATTCACAGGCTATAGTTGATAAGTTTGTTAAGAATACAAACGGCGTCAAGTATTCCTACGATTCAAAGGAAGGAGCACTTAAGGTCGAGGTTACAGGCAATGATCCTTATTTCTACGTTGAATGGTATTCAACAGTCAAGAATAAGCTGAGAGCTGACAACGTTGACTACGTATACACAGTATACAAGGCTCCCAGAACAAATTCCTCAACTGCAAGAAACAGCAAGGTAGGTCTCTATCTCTGCACCGATTTGTGCGTATCTCCTGCAGGACGTAACCTTAAGGAGCACACACTTATTTCCGCAAACGGATTCGTTACCTCAAGAACAGATGTTGGAGGACTTAAGTACTATAACAATTTCGGCGGATATTTCAGAGGTGTTCGAGTAGACGTATTCCAGAGTGCGTCTGTTGGCGACGTTATGTATATCGACTCCATCATCCTCAATACACCTGCAAATAACGGAACTGTTGTAAGCGGTCTCAGAAGCCAGGCAAAGAACGGTTATCCCGTTGATCTCTCAACAGACCTTATCGCACCCTCCTACGACGTTTCCAAGTATACCTCACCCTACTGGAAGGGCAACATTGTATATAACGAAGCAGTTTCTCCCATTCAGAATTCCGACGGTAGCTATACATACCAGCTTATGTACACTCCCGATGAGATCATTGCCGTATACGACGGATGCTTCAACGTTTATTATAAGGAGGGAGTAGACTTCAAGGTTAGCGGTAACAAGCTCACCATCCTTCCCGGCGGAAGCATCGATACATTCCTTCTTTCCGATATTCAGAACTGGAACTACGAGGGTGACCGCGTATTCTTCCAGTCCTATCTTAACGTTACATACAAGCATAGCGACACTTGGGACTATTATCTCCCTGCAAATAAGGCGTCAAAGCTTCCTGTAACATCCGATGCAATAAAGAACAACAAGAATCTCAACGTTGTATTCTTCGGCGACAGTATTACAGGCGGTGCAAATGCATCCAGCTATCGCGGATACTATCCTGATGCGCCTTACTGGTGGGAGCAGATCGCTGATGCTCTTCGTGAAAACTACGGATTCTCCAATCTTAAGGTTTACGACGTTGCAGAGGGCGGCTCCACAGCAAGCGGTATGGTAGGTACATTTAAGAACAGCGTTCTTCCCAAAAATCCCGACCTTATCTTCATTGAGTTTGGTGTTAACGATGCACAGAACGGGGAGACAAACGGATTTAAGAAAGCTATCAAGACTATGATCGATGCGGCAAGAGCGAAGAATCCCAACTGCGAGATAGTTCTCGTTTCTCCCTTCTACAGCCACATATACAACTATTCCGACTACGGCTTCGAGGTTTGTCAGAAGGCTTGTCTCGACCTTGAAAAGGAATATACAGGTGTAGTTTGCGCTGACGTAACTGCTATGCACAAGTCTCTGCGTGAGGTTAAGCGTCACTATGACATCACAGGTGACAACGTTTGCCATCCCAACGACTACTTCTCCAGAATCTATGCGCAGGTATGTCTTGCAACGATCATTCCTGAGGAGCTTGGATACGAGGCATACGTTCCCAAGCCTGACGCACCTGTACTTCAGGCTGTTGAGGTAGTTCTCCCCGAAAGCGGCATAGCACCTATTCCTATGGGCGGCAAGCTTGATGTTTCCGGTGTGTCTCTCAACCTTATCTACGATAAGTCTGAGGCTAATACAACAGTGGCAGTCGACCCTACATGGGTAAGCGGATTTGATTCAAACAGTGCAGGAGAGAAAACCGTTACCGTAACATATGAGGGCTTTACAGTACAGTTTACGGTTACAGTATACGATCCAGTTATACCCGGAGATGTTGACGGAGACGGAGAGATCACAATGGTCGACCTGTTCAACCTTAAGCTTTTTATCAAGCAGAAGGATGTTCCTACAGCAGAGGAGCTGAGAGCGGCTGATATTGACGGAGACGGAGAGATCACGATGGTTGACTCCTTTGAAATCAAGTATAGAGTTACAAAGGGATACTGGAGACAGTAAAATAAATTGGCTCCCCGATTCTTTAGAATCGGGGAGCTTGGTTTATTTTATGTTGCTTATATAATTTTTAAGAGCCTCAAAGGATGTGTCGCTTATGGCGTGTTCCATTTTGCATGCGTCTTCTTCGGCGGTGGTGCGATCAACTCCTATGAGTATGAGTAGGTCTGTGAGGACTCTGTGACGCTCGTTTATCTTGGATGCGATCTCTGCACCGAGCTCTGTGAGGTGAAGATGTCCTTCCTCATCAACAGTTACGTATCCTCCGTTTTTCAAAAGTCCTATAGCGCGGCTTACACTGGGTTTGGAGTATCCCATATATTCGCCTACGTCTACAGATCGTACAGCATTCATTTTTTTTGTAAGTACGTATATTGTTTCAAGATACATTTCTCCTGATTCCTGCAGGTGCATATATGAAGTCCTCCTTCTTAAACGTTTCAATTATTATATCATATCGAAGACCACTTTACAAGGGGATTTTTGCTTTTTGAGTGAACAGTGTGTAATTGTTATATACTTAATTTCGTTGACAATGTTGTCAAAATGTGGTACAATAACAGTGTATTATCTTAAATTTGCAGAGTGAACTATGGACGTTAAAATAAAGTCGTTGAAGGCGGCGTTCCCTCATACGATTCCGATAATGGCGGGCTTTCTGTTTTTGGGAATGACCTATGGAATACTGATGAAGGTGTCAGGCTTTCCCATATGGCTGTCAGTTCTCATCAGTATTGTTGTTTTTGCAGGCTCAATGCAGTTTGTTGCAGTTGACATACTTCTTGGTGCATTTAATCCTGTGCAAGCATTTTTGATGACCCTTATGATCAATGCCAGACATATCTTCTACGGTATATCAATGCTTTCAAAATATAATAATACGGGGAAATTCAAGCCGTATCTGATATTTGGTATGTGTGACGAGAGCTTTTCTATAAATTGCTCAGTTGAGGTGCCGCAGGGTGTTGATAAGAATTGGTTTATGTTTTTTGTAACCTTACTTGATCAGATATATTGGGTCTTGGGAACTGCCGTAGGCGCAATTTTCGGATCATTTGTTAAGTTTAATACTGAAGGTCTTGATTTTGTAATGACGGCTATGTTTGTTGTCATTTTTCTCGAACAGCTTCTTAAGGAGAAGGAGCATACCATATCACTTGTCGGACTTGGATTGTCTGTATTTGCGCTTGCGGTGTTCGGAGCGGATAGCTTTATAATACCTGCTATGCTTGCAATTCTTGCAATGCTGACTCTTCTCAGAGGTCATCTCATAAAGAAGGGGGTAGTGTAATGACGGGCGCTGAAATAGCAATAACAGTAGCAGTGATAGCCGTCGGAACTGTCCTTACAAGATTTTTGTCCTTCTGGATATTTCCGGGTGATAGGAAGGCACCTCCCTTTGTTGAATATCTGGGAAAAGCTCTGCCGCCGGCAGTATTTGCAATGCTTGTGGTGTATTGCTTAAAAAATGTAAATATCCTGCAGGGAAGTCACGGAATACCGGAGCTTATAGCAATAATAATAGTAGTGCTGTTGCATCTTAAATGGAGACAAATGCTTCTGTCCATAGGAGCAGGTACCGTGTGCTACATGTTGCTTGTGCAGTTTGTTTTCGTATAAAATGAAAGGAGTATATATCATGAAAAAAATTATTTGTCTTTTTCTTGCTCTTGCGATGCTGATCTCGCTTACAGCATGCTTTGAGAGTGAGGAAGAAAAGGAGAAGGCTGCTTTTGATGCGGCTGTCAAGGAAGCGGATGAAATATTTGATGAGGCTTCAGACAAAAAGGTTGAGTACAAAACTGATCTCGATGAGAATGATGACGATGAACAGTATTACAGAGTTGAGGCGACCTTCAATTCCGACAAATTTGAAAATGTGGACGAGATGAAGGAGTACGCCGAGGAGATCATAGACGGTCCTTATAAGGATGCCAAAAAGGTTCTTAAGGGCACAGACCTTGAGATACATATTTTCTGTCTTAACGAGGACGGAGATGAGTGCTTCTATATTATTGACGGTGACATTGAGGATTCTTACGGTGAAGAGGACGATGAGACCGAGCATGAGCATGGAGAAGTAGTTGTGGATCCTGATGCAGGACGTTTTCCTGTTGCAAACTACAATGGAGAGGATTTCACTTTTCTTTACATCAAGCAAAGTGATTCTATGAGGGATTACTACGGCGGTGAGTATATCGATTCAGAATCATTGACGGGAAACAAAATAAGCGATGCTGTGTTTAACAGAAATTTGGCGGTTGAACAGAAGTATAACGTTGATATAAATGAAAGAGTTGTTGTAAATTCCGCCCCCGCAGTTCTTCTTCAGCAGTACATTATGTCCGGTGATTTCACATTTGACGTAGTATACGGATGGGGATACAAGCTTGGTTCTTGTGTTACAGAAAACTATTTTGCAGACTTCAACAACCTTGAAACAGCGGATTTTACACAGGAATACTGGTGTCCCGGCCTTGCAGAGGATCTTTCGGTTGCAGGAAAACAGTACCTTAGTCAGAATGAGATATCAATGAACGTTGTAACATGCTCCTCGTTCCTTTTCTATAACAAGAGTGTTGCGGAGAGACTCAATATAGATGCAACATACGGTTCTCTTTATGCGATGGTAGATAACGGCACATGGACATATGACAAGTTTCTTGAAATGGTAAAAGGAGCATGTGTTGATACAGACGGTGACTCCAAGATCACAAGAAACGATATTTTCGGCCTTCTTGACGGTAACGGCCTTGGAACAGAAGCTCTTCAAAACTGCGGTATCTACTATACAAAGGAAACAGAAACGGGTTACGAGCTTACCCTTATGAGCGAAAAGACTTTCGATGTCATCACAATGGTAGAAGAAATATACTCAAACGACAAATACGTTAAGGACTTTGAGGATATCTGGAACGAGGAAGGCTCTGATATGTCGGGGTTCGATGACCAGTGGCAGTATGCACGCTCTTTCTTTACTACTGATAATGCGCTGTTCCTGCACGGCTCGGGGGATACAGTAAATGAAACAGCCTTCCGAAATATGGAAAGCGACTACGGAATTCTTCCTTTCCCCAAGTATGATCAGGCACAGGAAAATTATAATTCCACTATGAATTCACAGGCATTTCTCTTTGCGCTTCCATCTACTGTAAGAACAGATATAAGCACGGCAAGCATTGAGAGAACCAGCCACATTCTTGACTACATGGCATTTAAATCTCACGAAATTCTTCTTCCTGCGACATATGAGAATATACTTGCCGGAGTGGGAATGGATAAGACTGACAATACAAGAATGCTTGATATCATTCGTAAAAATGTTCATTATGAGATA
>JAFUMU010000029.1 GCA_017482495.1 Clostridia bacterium
CTTCTCCGCATATGAGCCACAACCTCGCTCATTTGCGTAAGCTCTGACCTCCTCGAAGGTCGGTCTCACCTCGTTCTCCGATTGTGTGTGACAAGAATCATCGCACTGCGCGATGTGTTCTTGATCCTGCTCTTGTTCTTGATCTTGCTCTTGTTCTTTTTCTTGTTCTTATTCTTGTTCTTTTTCTTCGCTTGTTTCGTTTGCGTCCGTTAGCGTTCGATTGGATTTCCCTCCCTTGCGTCCTGCTTCTCTGCACTGAGCCACCTTTTTCTCATATGCTTCCCCTTCCCTGTCCACAAATGATTTAAAAACAGGAAATAGTGCAGTTGCCAACCCACTCAACTCTATTATTTCACCGTGCTGTGCATATCTTTGCAGCCCGCGTATCAGCGATCCGTATTCTTCATCGCTCAGACCACTTGTCATTTCGTACCAATCGTAAAATACCTTTACGTATTTCATTGCCATTAAGTATACCTCAAAGTGTTTTTTCTTTATCATAACACGTTATAAAAAGTATTTCTCCCCACAGTAAAGATACAGGATTTTAGCAGGAGTGGCTGAAGCGAAGGGTGTCCTTTGCACAGTGTTAAAAGGATCGTTGCTCCATATCTTTTTATATGTATACCACAAGTAAATTGGTGATATTCACCAAAACCAACTGAATCTCTATGTAAAAATTCAACAACCGATTTGACGTAAATATACCAATAGGGGATTTTATAGTTACAAATATATGGAATAATATTGCGTGAGGTGAGGCAAATGAGATTAAAAGAGCTTAGACTGGCCAAAGGCATTTCACAGCTTAAGCTGGCCATGGATCTTTCCATGAATCAGAATAGCATAAGCAGATACGAAAACGGCGCAAGAGAGGCAGATTACAAAACCCTAATACTCCTTGCCGACTATTTTAACGTTTCCATAGACTATCTCCTCGAAAGGACAAACAACCCCGAAATCAATAGATAAAAAGTTCCCCGAAAGTTCGGGGATTTTTTATATAACCTATCTCCAATCAAAGGAACGGATATAAGCCATAGCGTAGTCACTTTTTGATTCAAATGAATCTATCCATGCGTGCTCCCAGAGATCAAGAGCCATTAATTGATCATATCCACCGCCCGGCAATGTTCCTGCAGGAGCAAACCACAGCTTCAGCTTATCCTTTTTACGCAGAAGCCAAAGAAATCCGCTGCCGTAGGATATTTCAGCCGCATGTCGGAAATGATAATAAAAGCATTCAAGTGAGCTGTAGTTATCACAGATAAGCTTATATATATCTCCCGTAGGCGTTCCTCCTTCCCCAAATCCCTTAAAATATACACCGTGAGAATAGTATCCCGAGGATGCCTCTCTCAGCTCCACCGCTCTCCTGCGCAAAAAAATGGGAAGTGAGCCCTGGCGCGTTCTGTATATCTGTTCGGCTGTCACATGCTTCTTAACGCTCTCAAGCATATTATTGAGTCTTTGTGCTTCCTCAGCCATATATTTATCTCTGTGCTTTCTCAATTTATCAGCCTGAAATATTTGAGAGTTATAACATATATTTCCGTCATTCAGATAATCAAAACGCATATTTTTCTCCGTTTTTTGAATTTTTCATCATTACTATATGCCAAAAATGTTTAAAATATAAGAAAAAACTTGATTTATTCATACAACGTTCATTTGTTTTTGATATAATAAATAAAATTTAGCATAAGGAGGGACTTTATTATGCCCAAGAATTCTTATTTTGAAATAACTCCTTACATTGAACAGCTTGCACAGACAGGTAAGGATGCCAATGGTATTCAGCCTGAAATGTATACACAATATAACGTAAAAAGAGGACTTCGCGACCTTCAGGGTAAGGGCGTTCTCACAGGCCTTACAGAGATCTCCGAGGTCAACTCCCGCCGCATCAATGCAGACGGAACAGAGGAGCTTATCCCCGGCGAGCTTTTCTACCGCGGTATCCTCGTTTCCGACTTTGTTGACGGATTCACCGCCGAAAACCGTTTCGGATTTGAGGAGTGCGTATACCTGCTGCTTTTCGGACATCTTCCCACAAAGGATGAGCTTTGCGAATTTAACAAACAGCTTGCATTCTACCGCTCACTCCCCCCCAGCTTTGTGCGCGACATGATCCTTAAGTCCTCCAGCCCTGATATGATGAACGCTATGGCACGTTGCGTCCTTGCACTCTACTCCTACGACGAGCGTCCCGATGACATTTCACTTCCCAATGTCCTCCGTCAGTGTCTCCAGCTCATAGCTCAGTTTCCCCTTATCTCCGTTTACGGATATCATTCCTACTCACACTATCACAAGGGACAGAGCCTTTTCATTCATCATCCCAGACCCGAGCTTTCAACAGCGGAAAATATACTTCACCTTCTCCGTCCCGACAATGAATATACAGAGACAGAAGCAAAAACTCTCGACCTTGCTCTCATTCTTCACGCAGAGCACGGTGGCGGTAACAACTCCACATTTACAACACACGTTGTAACCTCCTCCGGCACTGACACATATTCTGCAATAGCAGCATCTCTCGGCTCCCTTAAGGGTCCCCGCCACGGCGGCGCCAATATTAAGGTGGTTCAGATGTTTGACGACCTGAGAGCCAATGTTCCCGACTGGAGCGACGCATCTCTCAGAGACTACTTTACAAAGATACTCAACAAGGAAGCATTTGATAAGAGCGGACTTGTATACGGTATGGGCCATGCTATCTACTCCGTGTCCGACCCCAGAGCTGAGATCCTTAAGAAATATGCCAAGAAGCTCTCAATCGAAAAGGGCATGGAAGAGGTCTACGATCTTTACAAGAGAAGTGCGAAGATCGCAAGCGAGCTTATTGCTGAAAAAAGAAAGATATACAAGGGCGTCAGCCCCAACGTTGACTTCTACAGCGGCATGATCTACCGTATGCTCAAGCTTCCCGAGGAGCTTTATACACCTATCTTCGCCGTTGCAAGAATAGCAGGCTGGAGCGCTCACAGACTTGAAGAGATCCAGAACGCAGGTAAGATCATCCGTCCCGCATATATGTGCGTTAAGGGCCATAGCGAATATGTACCCATTGACAGGAGAGGATAAAAATGGACTACATTGTAAAAAAAGAATTCCCCAGAACCACCGTTGACGGACTTTCCCTGTCCCGTTTTATAATCGGAACCAACTGGATGGCAGGCTACAGCCACAGAAGCGACGCCGCTGACAATATGATAAAGGAACGTCATAACAGAGCCGAGACTATGATCCCCATGTTTGACACCTTTATGGAAAACGGTATCGATACAATAATGGCACCCTTCGGTCAGCTTCCCCACATTCTCGAAGCAGTTAAAAAAACTGAAGATAATTGGGGACGCGAGATGATAATGGTGGACACCCCTGTTATCAACGTAGATGACACTCCTGAAGCACGCCGTGAAGCTGAAGCAACTATCAAGGCTACAGCGCAGAGAGGCTCCAAAATATGCCTTATACATCACTACAGCGCAGAGCAGCTCGTTAATAAAAACAAGAGACAGATAACACGTCTCGACGACTACACAAAAATGATCCGCGACGCAGGAATGATCCCCGGACTTTCCGCACATATGCCCGAGCTTGTTGTATACAGTGACGAGAACGGCTACGACATTGAGACCTACATACAGATATATAACTGTATGGGATTCCTTATGCAGGTGGAGATAGAATCTGTTTATAATATAATCAGAAATGCAAAGAAGCCCGTTATGGCAATAAAGCCTATGGCGGCAGGAAGAACCACTCCCTTTGTAGGACTTAACTTCTCATATGCTACACTCAGAGACTGCGATATGGTCTGCTGCGGATGCTTCAACGAAAGAGAAGCGGCAGAGGATATTGAGATATCCTTTGCGGCACTTGAGCGCCGCGGAGCCAATCTCGCCAAGAGAAACAGCCCTGCAAAAAATCAGAGCGCACTCAAATAACGGAGTAATTTATGATATTAAGTGATAGAAAGATAACCGTTGCCTACAGATGCCCCGATTGCGGCAAATGGGTAACGGGAATTGTCGGTATGTTCACCCTTTCTGCAGATATGTTGAGACTGAAATGCCCCTGCGGAAAAAGCGAAGCAGATATGATATATACTGAGGATAAAAAGATACGCCTCACTATTCCCTGCTTCCTGTGTCCCAACCCTCATTACTATACCCTCTCATCAGGAGTGTTCTTCGAGAGAGATATATTTGCCCTTCCCTGCGCCTATTCGGGACTTGATATATGCTATATTGGAAGCGAGGATAAGGTAAGAGAAGCGTGCGACACCTCCGACCGAGAGCTTATGGAAATGCTTGGAGAAGAGGAATATCACAATTTTTCTGCCGCAAGCAGAGCGGAAAATGAAGCATTTCTCAGCGATCCTCAAATACTTGATATAGTATCGTTTGTCATACGCGATCTTGATGAAACAGGCGAGATAAGCTGTAAATGTCCCCCCGACGAAGGATGCTACAGCGTTGAGGTAACAGGAGACGGCATAGTCGTGAAATGCGAAAATTGTGGTGCAAAAGCACTTTTACCAGTAACCAGTACCATCTCAGCTAACGCATTTCTCTCCTGTGAGCATCTTGATCTGGAATAATGTCACCATAATATTAAATCCCCCATTTCGGGGGATTTTTTGTTTTATGTTGAACGTTATCCTGTAGGGAGCGACACCATCCGCTCGTGCCGTTTCGGTGAACGTTCCCTCTGTTTCTGTAGGGCGGTGGCTTGCTGCCGCCGAGAACAAAAAACACCGGGATAATACGGCGGGAGATAAACCCCTGCCCTACAGGGCTCTTGGGATTGTGCAGCTCAATTCTGCATTCTGCACTCTGCATTCTGCATTAAAAAGGCACCCTGTAAAGGATGCCTTTTTATAATGTCTCAATTAGTCGAGAGCCATTACCTTATCGTAGAATGTATCAAGGGCATTTTCCATCTTGTTTACGTTTCTATCATATGTAGATCTTGCCATAGAGGGCTTCTTGAACATGTCTGTTACTGTATCAGAGATAGGTGAATTACCCTGAGAGTCAGCAAGCATCATAGAAGCAAACTCATAGTGTACATTGTTACGAATGATGTCGAGCATTCTATGGTCGGACTCATCATCCATTCTCTGACCCTTAAGAACTTCCTCGTAGTATGCGGGAAGGAGGATCTCGTGAGACTTGAATGCCATGTAATCAAGAATGTGGCTGGTTCTCTCAAAGCTTGCTGTGCTCATATCTGTTCTGATTGTGGAAGGCAGAGCAAAGAGAGATGCGTTGGAATCCAGAGTAGAGTTGTATTTCTCCTGTGTCTGGTCATACTTGGGGAAAGGAAGCACGCCGTACTCGCTTTCCATGTTACGGAATGCGTCTTCACTTGTGATATTCGCGCTTCCTCCGCAGAAGAGTGCATGGTCACGTGCGAAGAATGAACGTGCATACTGCCACTGGTCAGCAAAGCCTGTTGCGTCAGAGCCTTCCTCGTTCCAGATATCCTCAAAGTCCTTTACGTATCTGTCGTTTGAGTATATATCCTCTACCATTGTAACGATCTCGAGAGTCTTTTCACTCATGAGAGTAAGCTCATAGCCGCTTTCTGTTTCCTTTGTATAGTAGATACCACAGTTCTGGAGAGAACCTGTTCCAAGGCCGTTACCGTCAAGAAGACCGAATATATCGTTTCTTGTGATCTTGGAGTCACCGTCTGTATCCTGAGAAGCTGCCTGGATCATGCCAAGGAACTTATCATATGTCCATGTGCCGTTGTCTACCATGTCATAGGGTGAACCAAATCCAAACTCTTCGCTTTCAATTCTGATGTTCTCTGCAAGAGTCTTGTTGTAGAAAAGGAAGGATGCCCAGTCAAGAACGTTCATGGAGATCTCGTTCTGGCTGAGGTACAGTCTGTCACCGACAGTAAGGTCTTCGATCGTTGAAGGGCTCCAGTACTCCTGTGTGAAGTCTGCAGTTTCAAGGTTGTTGAAGTCTGCAAAGTAGTTCTCTGTGATACAAGAACCAAGCTTGTATCCCCATCCGTATACTACGTCAAATGTGAAATCACCGGACATAATGTACTGCTGAAGAAGAACTGCGGGGTCGGAATTTACCTGTGCATCTTCAACGATGTTTACAACATATTTCTGCTGTACTGCGTCGTTTCTGAGGAACACAGCGTCGTTGATCTTACCGCCGTTCATTGCTTCAGAATCAATGAATGCGCCGCCATAGTAGTCCTTGATCGCATCGCTGTGCTTGATTACGAGGAATGTGAAGTCCTCTTCCTCATAGCTTGCTGCGGGGAACTGTGTGTCGATGTTTGCACCTGCGCTTCCGTCGGGACGTACGTTCTGTACGGGACCGTTGTTACAGGAAGCAAGCACTGCTACGCACATAACACACACCAGAGCTACTGCAAGAATTCTTTTGAAATTCATGGTTTGTTTCTCCTTTTAAAATTTGTTTTGTTATATACTGCTGATCCCGACTTTATCGGAGGTCAGTATATTCGAAATTTAATTATTTTACAACTACTACATTAAGGCCGAGAATCTTACCGAAGAATTCCAGCTCCTCAAGACTTGCGTTGTAAACAAGGGATGAATGGTGCGTTACGCCGGCGCGGCTGATCTTCTCAAGGAAGTCGCCGAGAGGCATCTTAGGCTTCATCCAGCCGCGGACTGTTCCTGCGAACTTATCACCTTCGTTATCAAGCATCTCAACGGGAGAAATAAGCATATTATACTTATCCTCGTCACGGTACACGTTAACGAACACAGCCTCACCGCTCTTATAGCAGCCGTAGCAAACAACGGGGTCATCAGCTTCACCGAACACGAAGGGGATCTCCTTGATCTCGGGCTTCTGAGCTGTGAGAGCAAGGTTGATCTCGCCCATATGGGACAGACAAACAGAGCCGTTCTTCCAATCGGGGCAGAAGATCTCTACAAATGCAGTTTCGGGGAAGCCTCTCATAAGCGCACCTGTGATGGAGGCGGTAAGAACGTCGCCCTCGCCTGCATATCCAACGCCTCTTGCCATAGCCTTGGAGGCTTCAACAAAGGGCATTACCACAAGTCCGTTTTCAGGGCGGATCTCGCGGAAGTTAACTGTGAATGCGGAAAGGTCTTCCTTTTCGATCCACTTTCTGACTGCAAGGCAGTTTCTTTCTGTTTTTTCATGAGTTTCAGCGGAGATCTCGGAGATGGGCTGGAAGTTAGCCATATCGTATTCAATCTCTGCCTTGATCTCCTCGTCGGTCACTTCGTTTCTGAGAGCTGTAAGCTCATCGCCCTTTGCGTATACTGCTGTAACGCCGAAGGTTTCGAGAAGCTCCTTGTCGGAAATGAGGAAGTCGCCCATTCCGTCGAAGCTTCCGCCGATAGTACCAACCTTTGTACCCTTAAGGCTAACTGCTCCTGCGGCGGCGCGTACAAGGCCTGCTGTTTTCTTTATAACGTCGGATGTGGGATAGTGACCTGCAGCAATTGCATAGGGCTTGCCGCGGCGCATAAGCATATTTGTCATATCCATAACGCCGTGGATACCGTGGTTCATATTGATCTCAGCAGGATCGGATGTGGGGCTGAAATCAAGTGTTTCTGTTGTATCAAGCACAACGATGGGCAGCTTTGTTGCCGCAAGAACGTCGATGGATTCGAGAGAGGGGGAATATGCCGCGTGCCATGTTACCATACACTGAACGCCCTCAGCCTCAAACTTGTCTACGCATGCCTGGAACTCGTCCTTAACGCAGCAGATGGGGTTGCGGACCACCTCAAAGCCCTCGCCCTCAAGCGCCTGTGCAAGCTTTTCGTAAAAAGCCTCGGAGCGATCGCGGATCTCCTGCAGTTTGCAGTCGTCGTAGAGCTTGATATAGAGGCACATAAGTCCTATTTTGATCTTGTTCATCTCACATCACCTCAAAATTTTATATTAAAGAGTTTGGCAGCATTGCCGCACATAATATTATAAACATCGTCCTTTGAAAGACCAAGCTCAATGGCACTTCTCTTGAATGCGCGAAGCTCCTCGTACATAAACGTTGTCATCTCATCGTAGTCGTCGGTCTCTCTCATATTGGGGTCGCCGGAAACGTCGCCGTAGAATCCTCTGGGAACTACGTTAACGTATTTATCGGGCTCGCATACTCTGTACATACGCATCTTTGTAATGGGCATATCGGAGCCGAACATGATTCGCTCGGGGCCCACAGTTTCGATACAGCGTGTTATTGCAAGAGAAAGAGTATTTGCTGTGAAATCGAAGAGCATATTCTTGGTGTTCTTCAGCACCTCGAATGCGTCTCCTATATCAGAGGGAACGTATGCACGTCCCACATGGGCAATTATCACCTTAGCGTTGGGATACTTTTCCTCTATCTCCATCATCTGCGCAAGGTTAACAGGGTCGCGCAGGCGAAGTGAACGGGGGATGTGGAGCATAACGATACCGCCCAGCTCATCCATGACCTCCATATGGTGGTGAGGGAGCATATCGAATATGCGCACCTCCTTGGCGGGAAGCCAGGGAGCGACGTTATTCTGATAGGGCTTGATACCCACAAATCCTGCCTTCATTGCGGCGCGGATATCGTCCTTGGTGTCGTCCCAGTTTGTACAGAAGAGAGCAGGAAGTCCTGTCTTCTTCGCTTCTCCCAGAACGTATTCGTTAAGCTCGGGAAGGCGGCAGGTGGGCATACCCATAATTACCTGCTTCACCTTTTTGCCGGGAAACATCTGGCTAAAGGACTCATTCATATCGTCGATGGTGAGATCGGGGGCAACCATATGAGGCCAGTTGACACATCCCTTTCTCTCATCGGGATTTTCCTTCTGCATCTCTACTTTATATATATGTACGTGAGCATCAACTATAGTCTCCGGAAGAAAATCACAAAGCTCCTCTTCCCAGACCTTTCTGTCGTAATCCGTTACATTAACGCCAAACATCGCAGATCTTCCCTTCTATAATACAGATTGCAATAAATATCAAAACCGTTACCAAAGGAGATTTTGGCAATATATCCCAAAAGGGTACAACTATGCCATACACGCAACTCTCCATATATTTTATAGCACATTATGCCTAAAAAGTCAACAAATATTATAACAGATTTGTAAATTTAACGTAGCGTTCAAAATGTATTTTAAAGGACCGAGGGTCGGACGTGCAGTAAATGTTCCCTCACGGACAGAGCTGTCAGCGAAGCTGACTGAGGGAGAGTACGTAGTCACAGATTCAGATAAATACCCCACCGTACTTCAATGGCGGCTTGCCGCAGCATTTACTCAATGTTTGACTCAGGGTTATTCAAGCATGAGGTGCCCTCATCATGCTCTAAAGTCTGAAAATGAAATATGTTTTTCTGACATTCGTAATCCTTAGATTCCCGCGCTGTTTATTTTGATAACAAAAAAGCAGCCGAAGCTGCTTTTTTACATGGTATCATTTTTCATCGGACAGCTTATTCGCCGTCAGCCACAAGAGAAGAATCGATGGCATAAACTGTTTTTCCTTCATATTCCAGCTTACACCAGCCGTCCGCTCTCTTGCCGGAACGAAACGCTACAGCATCACCCTTAAGCACGCCCACTTGGTTACCGTTGGGCGCATCATAGAGATTTGCCTCGTCTGATGCCTTCACCTCGTCGTCCACGACCAAAAAACCGTTCTCGCGAAGCATCTCTATGATCTCATCAAAGCTGCTGTTTGTTTTGCACGAATAATACTGTCTGTCCTTTTCAAACACTCCTGCATATCCCGAATAAACGATAGCATTACCGTCCTCAAAGAAGCCTATCTCGTACTGCGTGGACACTGTTATTGAAAGTATCTTTTCAAAATCTGCAGGCTTGGATGTTTTCTCCCACATACCGTCCACCATGTGTGAAACAGCACTTCCTTCTATCTCGTAGGAAACCTCATCGGAATACACATAGCAACGGACAGCCTCAGCCTCTGAAAGTGCATTACTTATTTCCTCGTATTCACACCTGGGATTGGCGGCACAGGCTGAAAGCGCCATAATGCACACCACTGTTAATACTGCTACGATCCTTTTCATCTTCGTCCCTCCGACAGCTTCTGTGCTCTTATATCACTTCCCTTAAAGAGGAGAGGCTTGTACATTCCGAAAAGACGGCTGACTATTCTGTCAGCATATCTCTCGCGAAGCTCCTTTTGAGTGAGGTTCGTACTGAACACAGTAGCTTTATTTTTGTTCGCTCTTTGATTGATAAGGTTATAAAGAACTGACACGGTAAATTGATTGGTCAGCTCGCTTCCCAGGTCATCCACCACAAGCAGATCTGCCTCGTAATATTTAGCAACGGATTCTGACGAGCCTCCTCTGAACTGATTCTCCGAAAAATCGTCCATAAGTGTCTGCATAGTTTCATACACTACATCATAGCCCTTTTCAATAACACGTACTGCCACGGCAGTTGATAAATGGGTTTTTCCAAGGCCCGTGTTGCCCATGAGCATCCAGCTATCATCACCTTTGCCGCTAAAGCCTTCCGCATAGTCTCGGAGAGCATTGTAATTGCGCTCCATACGGCTCCTGTCCTCACCATTGTAGTAATCAAAGCTGAAATTGTCAAAATTCTGCTTATGGGCAAGAGCTCCTACGCCTGACGCCTCAAGAGAAGCATGGGCAATAGCATTTTTAAGACACGAACACATATTTATACCTATATATCCGTTATCATTACACTTGGTGCACTCATATTTAACATCTGTATAATCTGCAGGATATCCTGCGGCGCAAAGAAGCTCTGCCCTTCTTTTGCGTCTCAGGGCGTTGATCTCCTTCTGCTTTTCTATCTCCTTTGCCACATCGGAGCCTTTAGTTATTGCAGTCAGAACATCGAAGGCTGTCTGCGAAAGCTCCATATCTATTTCCTGGACACCGGGAACAGCCGCATATACCTCCTGCTTTCTCTCCTCGCAGTCCTGAATAGCTCTGCCTCGTTTATTTACAAAGCCGTCCTTGACTCTTTTTACGATATCTCTTGATGCTACTGACATCTGCCTATCTCCTTACATCTCATCATTTCCGTAGGAACGTCTAAGCGCCGCCTCGAAGAAGTCATCCTCGTCGAAGCTGCCCTTCTTATCCTTGGTCATACCGCCGCCCTTGTCGTGCTTATACTGAGTCATAGCTTCCTCGACCTCTTCAACAGTCTTATAACCGCTGTCGAACCAACGACTGAGCACCGCGTTACAATAATCCACAGGAGCTCTTCCTCCGCAGTTTTCAACAGTTACTTCAAATGCTCTCTCTATAAGCTCAAAGGGCATTTTCCATTTACCGCACCAACGGTCAAATGCATCCTGCTCCTTTTTGGTAAGCGCTCGGGGGCCTATACCGAAAAGCTTGCGGAGAGGCTTGTCATATTCCCTTGCAGCCTCGATCATGCAAAGATGCTCGTCAAGCTCCTCATAGCTGATGATCCCCTTGTCAAAAAGACCTATTGCCATTTTCTCAATATACCTGAGAGATTTTTTCCCATTCTTTGTACAATGAGCAAAAAGAAGTGATATGTACGCCTCGTCAAGCTTCAAATAGTCAAGCAGACCTATTATTATCTCTGTTTCCGCAAGATTGAACATCTTACCCACAAAATGCTGACAGTCGTTAAGCAACTGTCGCACGCCTGCGTGACTCTCTATATACTCTGCTATTTCCTCGCTTGTATACTTGGGAAGTTCTGACGCTCTTGCCAGCTTCCCCGTAGCCTCTCTTGCCGCAGCCTTCGACTTTCCGCCCACCTTTTCTATAGCACCTGCCTTTTCCCAGAAGGAAAGAGCAGAGGTAAGTCTTTTCTTTGTAATATCCAGCTTCTCGCAAAGGTCATCTTGAGTAAATTCGGGCTGACTGAGCACATACATCAGCACCTTGAGCTGTACGGAATCAGCCTCTTCAAGCATATCTGTAACAGGCTTGCGAGGTACAGCGATCATTTCCCCGCAATCTACCACCTTGTATTTCACAAAAACCTCCGTTTTAATGTCATTCGGCTTTTGCCTATGACTGTTCACATTTTATCCTTACGCCAAAAAACAAATTTTCAAATGTCAAAAACTGTTTTCTCCTGCAAATAAAGAGTTTTCCACACCCTGTTGAAAAGCCTGTTGAAAACTCATTCGAGCTGTGCATAACATAGTCGTGTGCATAATAAGCAACTGCCTATCATTTTGTGAATTTGCTCAGCGCTGCCGCAGCCATCGCTCCTTCGCCTGATGCATAGGCATTTAGAGAGCAATCAGCAACTACTCCCGTTTTATACTCATAATAAGCCTGCGCTCCAACCATAGCTCCGTTATCTCCGCAAAGATACATGGGGGGTATACACAGCTTAACACCGTTTTTATCGCATATCTCCCCAATTGCACGTCTCAGATGCGAATTTGCCGCAACTCCGCCTGCCACAACAAGAGTTTGACACCCGGTCCTCTCAAAAGCAGTTTCCAATTTGGAACAGATACCATTTACAACAGTGTAGGTAAAGGAAGCAGCCACAAGTCTTTTTTCATCCTCAGGAACGGGATCCTTGTCTCCCAGCTCCGCCTTCTGTCTGTAGTTGTGAAGATAGTTGATGCATGCAGTTTTAAGCCCGGAGAAGGAATAATCAAGTGTGTCATCGGGAATGGCAGGTGAGGGGAATTTTATCATAGCCTCCCCATCCTCAATAAGCTTAAAGCCCTCCGTTGCAAGTCTGTCCATTGCCGCACCGCCGGGATATGTGAGCCCCATTACTCTGCCCACCTTGTCAAATGCTTCTCCCGCCGCATCGTCTCGGGTAGAACCTATCTCGTGGAATATGTGAGGCTCCGTTACATTATAAATAGAAGTATGACCTCCCGAAACAACAAGAGAAAGAAACGGAGCACCGAGCGTCTCATCTGCAAAATATGCCGCTGCAGTATGTGCCTTTATATGGTCGACCGGAATCAGAGGAAGCCCAAGATCATAGGCAAGACTCTTTGCAAAGCTGACGCCCACAAGCAGACTTCCGATAAGACCGGGTGAATAGGTCACAGCTATAGCGTCAAGCTGTGACAGCTCTATGCCGGCATCACGAACAGCCTCTCTCACAACGGGAGTTATGGCTTCAATATGACATCTGCTGGCGATCTCGGGTACAACTCCGCCGTAAAGCGCATGGGTTGCGATCTGTGTTGCAACAGAATTGGAAAGTATCCTGCGTACTCCCTCGCTCATTTCAACAACGGCGCAGGCAGTTTCGTCGCAGGAGGACTCAATAGCAAGAATTAACATTTCAAAATCAACCTTCAATAAGTTTTTTCATCATGATCACCGCATTTTCACGGGGTGCGGTGTAGTAATTTCGGCGCACGCCTATTTCGACAAACCCCGAACTTAAATATAGTCCCCTTGCAGCCAAATTGGATTCTCTAACCTCAAGAAAAACCTCAGAAACGCCCATTTCGCGGGCTTTTTTGAGAGTTTCTAAAAGGAGTTCTCTTCCCAGTTTCTTCCCTCGGCATTCGGGTAAAACCGCAATATTTGCAAGGTCAGCCTGATCAAGGACACACAATATTACAGAGTATGCAACGATTTTCGACGTTTGCATATCTTTTGCACAAAGAATGTGACAGCTACCGCTTGCCAGAGCATCCAGGAAAGCTTCCCTGCTCCATGGGTCTCCCGGAAAGCATACTTTCTCTGCTTCAACCAGCTCGTTAAGGTCATCCGTAGTAAACTCAGTTATAATATGATCATATACCATCATATAGACTCCGCAACTATTGATAACGCCTTTTTTATATCTGCAAGACAAGCACGGTAGACCTCAATACTTCCGCCGTACGGATCAGCTATGTCAAAAGGCATAGAGTAGACCTTGGACGCATACTGCGGATATAACATTACTATCTGCATGGCGTGGGAAGCAGTTATTCCTATGACAATGTCAGCTCGCTCCATCATATCCTCTGTAAGCTGACAGGAAGCACGCTCACCATTTACTCTGTACCCCTCTTCAAAGAGAGCATCCAACGCATTGTCAGACATAGAAGAACCGTCAGCCATAAGTCCGGCAGATCCTGCAGTATATCCACTGTCAGCATAATCAAAATTAAAGATCACCTCAGCCATGGGAGAACGGCATGTGTTCCCTGTACAAACAAAAAGAATATTTCGCCTTGTGTCTTCGCATCCGTCCCAAAGCATCTCAGGAGTAGCAGCATTCATATCAGTAACCAAATTTTCCTGTAAGACTGTCGTCGTTTTCCACCCAATCCTCAACATCATAAACAGTGTATTCTTCCTTGTTCTCACGTACGATAACACGGGAAATACCTGCGTTGATCACCTGACGCTTGCACATCATGCAGGAGCAGGTGTTCGGAACGATACTGCCGTCATGAGGATCTGTACAAGCCATGTAAAGATCCGCACCTATCATCTGCTCGCGCGCCGCCGCAATTATAGCATTAGCTTCAGCATGAATACTGCGGCAAAGCTCGTAGCGCTCACCGCGAGGAATGTTGAGAGTGTCTCTCATACAGCTACCGATGTCGCTGCAATTTTTGCGTCCTCTTGGAGCACCGTTGTATCCGGTGGAAACGATAACATCGTTTTTAACGATAATAGCACCGTAACGCTTGCGAAGACAAGTGCTTCTCTCGGAAACGGTCTCAGCAATGTCAAGATAGTAGTTGATCTTAGAAACTCTTTCCATATATAAAAAACTCCAATCAGAAAAATCTATAATCATATAGCGTATAAATCACCCACTATATCACTTTATTATACACCATCAAACACTTTAAATCAATAGGCGACAAATAAACATCTGTAAATTTTCTATCACCCGATTGACAAAGCATCCATAATCTGCTAGAATAACATGGTACGAAATAATCTGTAAGATAAATGAGGTCTGCGCCTCCAATAGAGGATATAGCAAGCTGAGTAGGGTGCAAAGAAAAGGAGTATCACGACCGCGAGGGAGTGAGACGACTATTTCTCAAACGGAAGCGTAGCGGACAATTGTAATTTGAATCAAATATATTATCGGGGTGTGGCTCAGCTGGTAGAGCGGGTGGTTTGGGACCATCAGGCCGCAGGTTCAAGTCCTGTCACTCCGACCATCTAAAGACACCATTGAAATCTGAACCCCCAAGTTCAGACTCAATGGTGTTTTTATTATAAAACCCAGTATTTATGCGGCTTTTCAAGGTCGCATTTTCTTTTTGCCAGCTGGACTAAAAACAGAAAAACTCAAATTCGGCAATTAGAAGATTAAAAAGCAAACCTTTTCGAACCCCTCAGTCTATCTTCACGTGTCTTATAAACCCGCGTCCTTCAAGGCATATTCCTCTTCTTTCTGTTCGGGAGTCTTGTATTGCAGTTTCTTGTGCGGACGTTTCGTATTGTAGAAAATTATGTACTTGTCCACCGCACTTCGGAAGTCTGCCTCCGAACGATACTTCGTCCGATACAATTCCTCGCGCTTCAAAGAAGCAAAGAACGATTCCATTACAGAATTGTCATACGGCACGTGCGCTCTTGAAAAGGAGTGCGTGATGTGCAGTGACCGCATATAGTCGTTCATCGTTTTTGAACGATAATTACCACCACGGTCGGTATGGAAAACCAAACTTGAATCCGGCTGACGTGCTTTATAGGCCATTTGAAAAGTCGACTTTACAAGCTGCGTGCTGTTCGTCTTTCCAATTTTATAACCCACGACCATGCGGGAGAACAGGTCAATAATCACGCAAATATAATAAGCGTTTTCGCCGTACTTGAAATAGGTAACATCACTAACCCACACCTCGTTGGGCTTGCACGTGTCAAACTCTTGGTTAAGGTGGTTTTTGTATTTACGACCTTCGTCCTCGTAAAGTTTCTTTGATGACTGTCGGATGCTGAACAATCCCATATCACGCATAAGCGTGCGTACCATTTCATTACTGACTTTGAAGCCTTCACTTTTCATGACTGCCGCAATTTTAGCGGCACCGAAGATCTGATTGCTTTCGTCGTAAATCTCCTGTATGCGAAGCCGTAGTTCTTCCCGACGTTTCGCATACCACGTGTTGTCTTTCTTGTTGCGGAGAACGTGGTTATAAAATGTTCCTCGGGGAATGTCAAACGCATCACAGATCACGTGCACGTTATATTTTCCGTAAAGCTGCTCGGCAGCATATAACCGTTGCCTCAATGGCGCTCTCGGCGTGCAGGTGGCGGATTTGAGAATTTCAACGAGGCATTCCAAGCGTGCGACTTTGTTTTCGAGCAAATGAAAATTGCGGACATTGACCTCCTTGCGTTTGCCCGCTTCCAGTTCGTCACGGTAAGCACGCACCCAGCCATAAAATGTACTTTTGGGTATACCGGTGTCTACAAGGATACTCGTAGAAGGCTCACCGGATATAACACGGTCAATAACCGCTTGTTTTTCTTCTTGGGTGTAAGTTCTCATATTTTCAACTCCTATATTGAATGCATTGAAACAATTTTACGACATTTTCTGTAGGAATTGAAAGAAATAATAAAATGTGATATAATTATTATAAACTAAGTCGAGGAGGAAAATATGGCGAAAAAGCATCCAGGATTTTGTGCGTTATGCGGTGAATACTTTGATGATTTATCATTCGAGCACATTCCTCCAAGATCAGCATTTAATAAATTCTCTGCGAGGGCTGTTTCCGGAAAAGATTTTATCGGAAAGACTACCGTTCCTTGGGATTTGAAGCATTTACCTTACGACAATTTACAAAGAGGTATGGGAAAATATTCGTTATGTTCTGTGTGTAATAGCACGGCGGGCGTATGGTATGTAAAGGAATATAAAAAGATTTCTCACATTTTTGTTGAAGCTCTGGCACAGATCACATCAGCCGATTTTCCCCAGTGCATTGAAATAAAAGAGATGTATCCTTTGCGTTTTATTAAACAGGTTATTTGTATGTTTTGTTCGGTAAATAATCAAGAGTCTTTACGAGCTTATAATATGGCAGAACAAGAAATATCTTTGCAGGATAACCCGCTCGTGCAAATGATGATTGAATCTAAAAAGAGTTTATATCAAGCATCAAAATTGGTTGATGAACTTAGAAGATTTGTTCTCGATAAAAACGCAAGCGGTTTAGATAGCAAGAAATTTAAGGTTTGTATGTATGTTACCAAAAGTAGCTTGCACAAATTAAATGGGTTATCAAGCGTTATGAAAATCGAGAATAACACTTTCTCTATTTCAAGCGAAATATCAACCTTTCCTCTCGGCTTTATATTATATTTTAATCCTACGGAGGATTTAGAATATAAAGGTGTTGATATAACTAATTTTGCAAACTGTAACTATGATGATATTGCGAGTGTCCGGATGCCTGTATTTGTTTATGAAATGAATACATGGGTACCGCTTGATTATCGCACTAAAGCAGAAATACAAAAAGGGATAAATGAAGCTGAAGATTTTCTAAATAATAGATAGAAAAACATTGTAAAAGAAGGGGGGGATAAGATGGCAGTCAAAAAGGAAAAAGAATTTGTAATTGATAATGCTGAACTGATGGCAGAGTGGGATTGGGAAAAGAATAATGAATTTGGATTTGACCCTATTTTTCTCACTTGTGGAAGCAAGAAAAAGGTTTGGTGGAAATGTCAAAAAGGACACTCTTATGAAGCTCAAATTAAAAACAGAGTTAGTGGAAACGGATGCTCTTATTGTGCAGGCAAAAAAGTACTAAAAGGATATAACGATCTTGCAACTTTTTACCCCCAAGTTGCGGCCGAATGGAACTATAAAAGAAATGACGATCTTACTCCTGCGACAGTTACATTTGCAAGCAACAAGAAGGTCTGGTGGAAATGTAAAAACTGCGGCGGCGAATATGAATCTTATATAAACAACCGAACGCGTAAAGATGTTGGTTGTCCTTATTGTGCAGGGCAAAAAGTTCTTGCCGGATATAACGATTTACAGTCACAATCCCCCGATTTGGCTGCTGAATGGAGTAACAAAAACATTATAAAACCGACTGAGGTTACAAAATATTCAAAGAAAAAAGTTTATTGGGTTTGTCCCCTTGGACATGACGATTATTTGATGTCTGTCCAACAGCGAAGCAATAGGCAAGGCTGTCCTATTTGCGCACAGCAAAGTCAAACATCTTTTCCAGAGCAAGCAATTTATTTTTATCTTAAGCAAGCGTTTCCGGATACGGTAAACAGACATATATTTGAGAATCGAGAAATCGACATATTCATTCCATCAAAAAATATTGGTATCGAATATAACGGCTATTTTTCACATAAGAAAAAGGCCAAGAAGGACATTCTCAAAAAAGAGTTTTTTAAATCTATGGGGATTACTTTATTTGTGGTAAAGGAATACAAGTATACTGAAGAAAAGGAACACGCAGACTTTTATATCCATGAACGAACCACTTTCAATGATTTAACTCGCCTTATCAATGATATTATCAAATCCTTAGATATTGATATTTCTGTTGACGTGGATTGTTCAAGAGATTCTATTGCCATCAAAAACCAATATGTTATCTTGCGAAGAGAAAATAGTATTGCCGCTGTAAGACCAGATTTAGTTGAAAGGTGGGATTATGAGAAAAACGGTTCTATAACACCTGAAATGGTTACACTCGGTACAGGGCAGCGATTTTATTGGAAATGCAAAATATGCAATAGATCATATTTGGCGTTGCCTAGCAAAATTGCTGAAGGAAGCGTGTGTTCTAAGCATCGCAATCTTTTAAAATATGATGGAAATGATTTAGCAACAAAACATCCAGAGCTGCTCAAATATTGGGATTATGAAAAAAACGATGTCAATCCATCAGAAATCTTTGGAGGTGGCGAAAGGGTTGTATATTGGAAGTGTGAAAAAGGACACAGTTACACCAAATCAATAATAAAACATGTGCGAGGAGAAGGGTGCCCAGTTTGTGCCGGCAAAAAAGTATTAGTAGGCTTTAATGATTTATCAACCGTTTGCCCTGATGTCGCTAAAACGTGGAACTATCCAAAAAACGGGGATGCATTACCTACGCATATTACAGCACACAGCAATAAGAAATTTTGGTGGATATGTAAACATGGACACGAATGGGAGGCAAAAGTTTGCAACCGAGTAAACGGCAGAGGGTGTCCCGAGTGTTATAAAGCGCAAAAGGGGCAACGTCAAATAAATATGTATGATGCCGATACTTTTGCACTCATTGCAACTTTTGATAGTGTTAAGGCTGTTTGTGATTACTTGGGTTTAGACGGCAAAAAAGCGAACGGGACCATCTCTCGCGTGTGTAGAAGAGAGCAAAAAACGCTAATGAAAAAGTATGTTTTAAGGAATGCCGATGATGATGAATTTAGCAAATAAAATATACCGTTGAGTAACGATGTGAGGGTTCGAATTCATACGCGAAAACGGCAAAAATATCTTTTTCGTAGCCCATAGACA
>JAFUMU010000003.1 GCA_017482495.1 Clostridia bacterium
AAGTCCTCAAGACCCTGAATGTCAACCATTGTCATAAAATCGCCGTA
This sequence comes from Clostridia bacterium, assembly GCA_017482495.1. Taxonomy (GTDB): domain Bacteria; phylum Bacillota; class Clostridia; order Oscillospirales; family CAG-272; genus Avispirillum. The sequence continues at coordinate 48 of JAFUMU010000003.1, forward strand.
AACACACTGGTCGCCTGTGATAAGAACGCAGGAGATACCTGCAACAGGAGCCTTGATCGGTACACCTGCGTCCATAAGAGCAAGTGTGGAGCCGCAAACGGAGCCCTGAGATGTGGAACCGTTGGAGGAAACAACCTCGGAAACAAGACGGATAGCATAGGGGAATTCCTCAACAGAGGGAAGCACGGGAACGAGAGAACGCTCTGCAAGTGCACCGTGACCGATCTCACGACGTCCGGGTGTTCTGGATGCCTTAGCTTCACCTACGGAGTAGCCGGGCATGTTATAGTGGTGCATATATCTCTTAGACTCTTCTTCCCAAATAGTATCGAGCATCTGCTCCTCGGAGATAGGGCCGAGAGTTGCCATTGTAAGAACCTGAGTCTGACCGCGAGTAAAGAGACCGGAACCGTGCACTCTCTTAAAGAGACCTACCTCTGCAGCAAGAGGACGGATCTCGTCCATTCTTCTGCCGTCTACTCTCTTCTTATCGCGGAGCAGCCAACGACGAACGATCTTCTTCTGGATCTTATAGATAAGCTCGGGATATACTGTTTCAAGGTCGGGATACTTCTCGAGGAATGCCTCCATAACCTTATCCTGGATGGGCTCCATTCTTTCATCGCGGATGTTCTTATCGTCTGTATCAAGCGCGAACATTACATCCTCTTCAACGAAAGCAAATATCTCGTCAAACATATCGTGATCAAGCTCGCAGGAAGGATAGTCAAACTTAGGCTTACCAACCTCCTGAACGATATGTCTTACAAATACGAGAAGCTGCTTGATAACAGCGTGTGCAAGCATGATCGCATTGAACATATCGTCATCGGATACTTCCTTTGCGCCTGCTTCGATCATAACCACCTTCTCCTCGGAAGCCGCAACTGTAAGCTCGAGTACGCTTGTCTCTCTCTGCTTAACTGTGGGGTTGATCATGATCTTGCCGTCCTCTGTCATACCAACGAAAACGCCGCCGATAGGACCGTTCCAGGGAATATCGGAAATGGAGAGGGCGATGGATGCACCGATCATCGCTGTGATCTCGGGTGAGCAGTCGTGGTCTACAGAAAGAACTGTGAGAGAAAGGTTAACGTCGTTACGAAGGTCCTTGGGGAAAAGGGGACGGATAGGACGGTCGATAACTCTGGATGTGAGGATAGCCTTCTCGCCGGGTCTGCCTTCACGCTTGAGATAGCCTCCAGGGATGCGGCCAACTGAATACATTCTTTCCTCAAAGTCAACGGAAAGGGGAAGAAAATCGATACCTTCACGGGGACGTGCGCTTGCTGTTGCACAAGCGAGAACTGCTGTGTCGCCGTAGCGAACTATACAAGAGCCGTTAGCAAGACCTGCGATCTTACCTGTCTCTACAACGAGAGGTCTGCCTGCAAGCTCAAACTCGAATGTTCTGTAGTTTTCAAACATTTTTTTAATTCCTTTCGATTTGATTCCGTTTCTCCGAATAATTAGCACTTAAATACAGACACTCACCCTTCTGCCCATATTTAACTGCTAAGCACCCGCGAGAAACATTTTTTTACAAATTTCGGCTGCGACAAAGTTATACGCCTTGCCGCAGCCGACATTTTACCTTCGCTATTTGTCGGACTTTGTAAAAGTAAGATTACTTTCTGAGACCGAGCTTTTCAACGATTGCACGGTAACGGTTGATATCCTTCTTCATAAGATAGTTAAGAAGGTTACGTCTGTGACCTACCATCTTCATCATACCGCGCTTGGAGTGGAAGTCCTTCTTGTTGAGCTTAAGATGCTCTGTGAGAGTCTTGATTCTGTATGTGAGGATAGCGATCTGTACCTCAGGAGAACCTGTGTCGCCCTCATGGATCTTGTACTCTTCAATAATTCTTGCCTTTTCTTCAACTGTGATCATTTTGATACACCTCATATAATAAATTTCGGCGTCTGGACAGCTCAGAGTGCGGTGGGTGATCGTAGCTACATATTATAGCCTTATATCCGCATCCCGGGAAGCCGACATTGCCATCCCGCATTATATCACAATCCATTTGTCTTGTAAAGAGTTTTTTGTAATTATTTTTTTGTTTTTTTATGGTAATATGTAAAAACAATGCAGGATATAAAGCAACAGCTTCATATCCTGCGTTACATTTTATCAATCCATTATCATCTCTCTGTTCCAACATAGAACAACGCTATTGTACCGGGGCCTGCATGAGCTCCGATAACCGTACCAATATCTGTTATGTGAGCGACTTTAACTCCATACTTTTCGCAAAGCATATCTGCAAGCAGATTTGCATCGCTCTCACTGTCAGCATGAGAAATGAACACTGTTCCGCTTGCAGCATCCTGTGCTGTTTCGCCGTATTTATCAACAAGATATGATAGGGACGCTTTTCTTCCTCTTGCCTTGGCCACGCTGTCAAGCTTACCTTTATCATCCACGTGAATAACAGGCTTGATCCCCAAAGCCTTACCTACAAAAGCAACGGTAGGGCTTACTCTGCCTCCGCGCTTAAGATATTCAAGATCCTCAACAGTTACCCAGTGGCAGATATCCTCCTTAACTGATTCAGCATACGACGCCGCTTCAAATATTGTAGCACCCTCTGCCTTCTTGTTCTTTGTAAGATAAACGATAAGCCCCTGCCCTGCAGAAGCACACAGAGTATCAACGACCGCTATCTTTCTCTCAGGATACTTCTCTGCCAGCTCCTCAGCCGCTATTCTTGCAGAGTTTGTTGTGGTACTCAGCCCTGAAGAAAAACCCAGATAGAGCACGTCCTTTCCCTGTGCAAGTATCTGCTCAAATTTGGACACAAATGTCTCCGGGTTTACGGCAGATGTTTTGGCAATGCCTCCTGCCTTCATCCTGTTATAAAATTCTCCTATCTCCATATCATTATTGGAGTATTCCCTTTCCTCACCTTCAAAACGAAAGGTAAGACAAACATATTCTACACCCCATTCTCTGAGGATATGTGGCTTAATATCGCATCCTGAATCTGTAGCTATTACGTAACTCATATTATTCTCCTTTTATTCGATAGTGGTATCTAACTTGAAGCGCATGATCTTTCTCAGCGTATTTTTGGGGAAATCAGCATCTCTTACTTTAAGCATTGCTATTTTCTTATAGGGCACTGCTGTTTTGTTGTATTCGTCAATATATGATTTTATGTGAGACTTCACATCTGTTATACCGTTTTTTTCGAAAAATTCCTTATCGGGGTAGACCTCAGCAACGATAGCATTGTAAGATATTCCTCTTTTGCTCTGTCCCTCATACACGATAATATCCTGTATTCCGGGAGCAGCTATGAGTTCGTTTTCTATCTCCTCGGGATAAACGTTCTTACCGTTAGCAAGAATAATGAGATTCTTCTTTCTTCCCGTTATATAGAGGATACCCTTTTTGTCAAGCTTACCGTAGTCGCCCGTCCTGAAGTATCCTTCTTTGAAAGCATTGGCTGTCGCCTCGTGATCCTTGTAATATCCCAGCATAACGTTAGGGCCCTTGACCAGTATTTCTCCCTCTCCGTCCTCATTTGGCTCGTCTATCCTGACGGTATCCATATCGATAACATTTCCAACACTTCCGGGGACAACATTGCGACTTCTGTTAACTGCAATAAGAGGTGCACATTCTGTTATACCGTAGCCGTTAAGTACAGATATACCTATATCCTGAAAAAATGTAAGTATCTCAGGATTTATGGGGGCACCGCCTGTAATAATCATTTCAACCTCTCCGCCAAAAGCATCAAGTATGGATGAAAAGATCCTTCTTCTTTGGTCTATACCGACCTTACGCATTGCACTGCTTACCTTTATCATATTCATAACAAGCTTTTCTTTGCCCTGATCCCTGATATTTGCCATTATCTTACGGTAAAACGTCTCAAGATACAGAGGAACAAGCACCATATGTCCGGGCTTCTGCTCCTTAAGCTCCTTCTGTACGTAGCGTATACCTGAGGAAATATAAACCTCACAGCCTATCATAACATGGCCGATAAACATAACTGTCGAGCCGTATGTATGATGAGGAGGAAGCACGCTTACCGTTTTGCTTCTGAAATCGATATAGGGAATAACATCGGACATATCTGAAAGAATAGCGTTCTGGCTCAGCATAACTCCCTTGCCCTTACCTGTTGTACCGGAAGTAAATACCAAAAGCGAAAGACGCATGGGGTCTACAGCTATACTGTGATAAGCTACGGAATTATTATTGTATATATCTCTGCCATCCTTAACGAGATCGCTCAATGAGCTGTTGCCTTCCTTTGAATAAAGCACAACGGGTTCACATGAAAGCTCGACTGCATTTCCTATTACTTCTGCCTTATCGCTAATATCCTCATCATAGAACAGGAAGTCTGCGTCAGCCTTTTCAGCAGTATCAGCGAGATCTACTGCTGTCCAGTCGCGGTCAAGCGGGATAAGAACTCCGCCGACACTGAGAACAGCATAATAGGTCAGTATCCACTCATAAGTACATTTTCCCACGAGCACACAATGCTTTCCGGCGCAGCCCATTTCTATAAGCTTACTTGACAAAGCACGCACATCATCTCTGAATTCCTTGTAAGTAACCTTGATAATATCTCCTCTCATTCCCTCGCGTCGGAATGACCAGGCATATCTCTCACCGTACTCTTCTCCTGCCCATTCAATAAGAGCACGTACATTAGTAAATTCCTTTTTTGTGTGAAGAACATCTTTTTTCATAAACAGATCCTTTCAAAATCTTAGTTTTAATTATGCAAAATGTTCACTGTTAGTTGTATCTACAACAACAGCACAGACCTACTTGTTGTGATTACAACAAGCTCATTGTATCACAAACTTGTTGTAATGTCAACAAGTATTTTTTCTTCCGCCAAACAATCTGCTATTCCCACAAAACCAACAATATCTCCAAGGCAAAATTAGCAAACTGCAACAAAAAAAGAGTATTAGTCCTTGGACTAATACTCCTTTTTACTTTTAACAAGGTCTCTGAGATAGGCAAAGGTCTTCTCCTCTCCCTCCTCCGCCAGCATCGTAAGAAGCTTCTCAAGCATATCGGAGGTCTCGGGATGGATAAATCTCGTTGCCTTTGAGGGAAGAAAATAGTTAAGAGCGTCACGGTCGGTATATTTACTGCCGTTATATATCTTACTCGCAGCCACTCTGTCACAAAACATCTCTGCCACGTAGCGAAGAGGCATCTTTATTGGAACGACTCTGCGCTCAACAACGCTGTAGTCGGTCCAATATTCAAAATGATGCTTATTTACGCCCTTATGGTGGAGCCATGCCTCGGAATAGCCCTTGCTTCTTCTTTCGCCAACGTTGGGGCTTTCCGTGCCTTTATAATATTTTGCTCCCTGCCAAAATTCCTTTGCTGAATATTTTGACATATCGTGCCACAGTCCCTGCCAAAGTATACCTGCCTTAGCACAATGAGCTATGACCTTATGTCTGTGCTTTGTTACGGTCTTAAAATGTTTAATAGGATGCATAGTCTTTTCCTTTACAATCCGACTAGCGTTCCGACCCAAAGGATAAACGGAATGCTGAATACTGAAAACAGCGTGCATACAGTAAATATCTCGGAGGAATAAACGCTGTTCTTTTTATAGCGGTGGCTGAACATTGTAATAATGGTCGCCGTGGGACACGATACCGCTATCATCACCACATTGATTATATCTGAGGGAACTCCAAATCTCTGCGCCGAAAATATAACCGCAAGTACTATAAGCGGCATAAGCAGAAGCTTTAAAGCACAGATAACAAACGTACTTACCCTTGTAAGTGCGCGCTTTATATCCGTACACGCCAATGTTGATCCTGCAATAAGCATTGCAATAGGAGTATTCATATCGGCTATCCTCAGCATTGGAGTCAGCACTATTTCGGGAAGCCTTATTCTTGTAAAAAAGCACAGTGCACCCAACAGCACTGCCACCAGGGCGGGGCTTACCATATTTCTAAGCATTTTTTTGACATTTCTCTCCCCAGACATAAGGCTGAGACCGTACGTCCACGTTACAAGATGGAACACCGTTACAAATGCCGTTAAATAGATTATGCCGTCCCGTCCGTACATACTCTGCACAAGAGGTATACCTATATAAGAGCAATTGGAAAGGAGGATGGAAAGGCGCTCTATGGGATACTCTCCCCTGCTCTTTCTTATAAGCAGGATAGATATGGGTATCTGGATCGCAAAGGCTACAAGGGAAAGCCCGAACGTATAGACCAGATTGAGTGCTATCTCATCGGAATAGTCCCTCTGATAGGAGGTGAATGTGGTAAAGGGATTTACCAGCATAAGTGCAAGATTGGCAAGCCCGCGGTTCACCTCAGGCGTGATGAGCTTCACCTTACCGCAGATGAAGCCCACCGCCATCATTATAAACATTAATAATATCTGATACTGAATGGGAGACATAAAGAGATTACTTTGCGCTGATCTCCACCATATAAAGCTTGCCGCCCTTGCCGTTTACAGCAACGTCTCCGCGAGCGGATACAGTCTGAGAGGAAACCTCGTTCATATCCTCGTCGCAGATGCGAACGCTGAAGCTATCGCCGGAAAGGAAGGGTGTGAGATCAAGATTCATGCTGTAGTCCTCGTCCATATGCTTATATACGATAAGAAGCATCTTACCGTCCTTAACGTAGCCTGTTGTACGGCATACGGGATCAACTGTTACTGCGCAGTCGGAAATAGCTGTACTGTCAACGAAATAGTCAAGATATGCCTTACGGAGAGCAGCCACAGTCTTGATAGCCTTGGAAAATTCGGGATATTCGGAAATGAGTGCGCTTCCGTTATAGCTTTCGGGACGTGTGGGATATGCGTTGAGCATAAGGTTGTCCATAAAGATATACTTTACCTTAACGGGGTCGGAGTCAACATTCATATTGGGACGGCATGTAGTTACTGCATGCATATAGGGACGAAGGTCCTTTGCCTTCTTTCCATCCCAATACTGCCAGTTCCATGTGAAGTCTGTGTTATCAAGCTCGCTCTCGAAATAAAGAGTGGACTCGGAGGAGAACAGTGTGCCGGGATACATCTCCTCTGTTTCAAGTCGGAATTCGTTGATAACATCGTGAACGAAGTTGTCGCAATTTGTACCAAGAACATACTGGTCCCAGCAGATATTATTACATCCTACCTCGTCTCTCAGGTAGCGAAGACCTGCAAGAACATCTTCTCTCCACTGCTGCAGGGAATGATCGCTTATCTGGAAGCATGCCCACTTATCACAGTAGGGTGCAGCAAACATAGGAACGGACTTGGGGGTTTCTGCCCAGGAGCCTGTTCTTTTCTCAATACCGTAGTGCTTACAGGAATCGTCCCAAAGAGATATCCAGGAAACAAGGGGCGTTGAAACTATGCCCATTTCCTTGAGAGTCTGAACGCTCTTCTTGAATTCCTCTTCTCCGCCCCACTCGCTATAGAACTTATCTGCGCCGAAGGGGAGAGCAAGAGAGAAGCAATACCAGAGGTTCATATCATAGAGTCCGTGCTCAGCCATATCGCGGCCGATCTCGGGCATATCCTCATACTTCCAGCTATGGTCTGTAGGATCCTTTGGATAGCCGTCGTTCATAAAGATAGTTCTGAAGCCCAGCATTTCCTTCGCTCTCTGAGGAACGGGAACTACTCTCTTAACGTTTTCTGCAATGTATGCCTTATAGGGAGCGATACCGTTGATCCAAGTTCCGCCGTGGCAAGTGAGAACGTAGTCACCGGAGTCGTATTCGCCGTCCTTTTCGATCTTGATATTCTTAACAAAAGCAAGGCGTAGCTTATCTTCGATATTATCGAGCTTGACCCAAAGAGTTTCGTTATAACCCATATCCTCAAGGTTTTCGGGACCCCAGCCCCAATGACGGCGATACATACCAAATCCTCCCTGACGAGTACCGAAATCGTACCAGCGTCCTGTCATGGGAGCCTCCTGAAGTCCGCCCGCGTGATAGAACTTACCCGCGCAGCTTTCTGTCCATGCAAAGAAGTTTTCTCTTGTTTCGGGAGTGCTGCGAAGCTCCTTGAAGGGCTCGGATGCGCCTGCAAGGAATGTAAGCTTATCGCTTCTGTCGTCTGTTCTGGATACGATACCTGACATATCGGGGAAAAGAACCTGACGGATATCAACGTTTGAATTATTCTTGATACGACAACGAACCGCAATGCTCTTGCCATCCTCGAATTCGGAGAAGATCACCTCAACGTAAACTCCTCCCTCCATACCGGGAAGGTCACCTGTGTTGATAGTTCTTCCCATCTTATGATATTTAACTGTGATCTTGCCGTCTTCCTCCACAAATTCGGGAGCCTCACCCATATGGGGAGCTGTGGGATTAAGACGAAGTGTATCGTAGTCTGTATGGTAGGGCCATGCGATGTCCACGATTCCCTTGCCGCCGTCAACAAGCACGCCTGCCTCGGGATGCTCGATCTTCACAAGGGCGCCGTTCTCGCAATTGAAGGTAAGTGTTGTTCCGTTGAGAATGTAGCTCTTAATACTCATCTTTCGTACCTCGTTCTATATATTTGTTTAATTAAATTGACTTTCATAAAGCCTTGCATATCCTTTTCCAAGCGCAAGCAGCTCTTCGTGCGTTCCCGACTCAAGAACATTACCGTTTTCCATATAAAGGATAACGTCCGCATTTTTAACGGTTGAAAGTCGGTGTGCAACAATGAAGGAAGTTCTTCCTTCTGTAAGGCGGGCAAAGGCTTCCTGGATTATCATTTCCGTTCTTGTATCTATAGAGCTTGTTGCCTCGTCAAGAATAAGCATGGGAGGAATGCCTGTCATGATCCTTGAAATTGCAAGAAGCTGCTTCTGACCCTGAGAAAGCTGAGAGTTTCCCTCTCCGATAACTGTATCAAATTCTTTTGGAAGTCGCTTTACAAATCCGTATACACGTGCATCCTTAGCCGCACGTATTATATCATCCATGCTTGCATCCTTTTTTCCGTAGGCAATATTTTCGCTTACAGTAGTGTTAAAGAGATATGTGTCCTGTAGGACCATACCGAAGGATGAACGAAGCTCCTTTCTGGGAATATCCTTTATATTAACTCCGTCGAGAAGTATCTCTCCTTCGTCAACATCGTAGAATCTCATAAGAAGATTGATAAGCGTTGTCTTTCCGCATCCTGTGGGGCCTACTATTGCTACTCTCTGTCCTGCTTTTATTTCAAGATTCAGATGTTCAATAAGGGGAGTTTTTTTATCATAAGAGAAGGAAACGTTTCTGAAAACGATATTGCCCTCTGTCTTTCCCGGAACATCATCGCCGTCTGCAACCTCTTCAGGTGCATCAAGGAGCTCAAACACTCTCTCGGCGCAAGCCATTGAGCTCTGGAGCTCTGTTATAACACCCGATATCTCATTAAAGGGCTTGGAATACTGTGTTGCATATGCAAGCAGGCAGGAAAGTCCGCCTACGGACAAAGCACCTCCGCCTACTATCACAAGGGAGCCTGAAAGCGCCACCGCCGCATATATGATATTATTTACGAATCGTGTGGAGGGGTTAACGAGAGATGAAAAGAAAACAGCCTTAAGAGTATACTTTTCAAGGCGCTCATTTATCTCGTCGAAGCGCTCCATGTTCTCATCTTTCCGTCCGAACTGACGCACCACCTTCTGATTCTCTATCATTTCCTTGGCAAAGGCAGTTTGCTCACCCCTTGTCTTAGTCTGAAGAGAGAACATCTTAAAGGTATTGGATGCAACAAATTTTGCAATGAACAGCGACATGGGGGTAAGCACTATTACCGCAATTGCAATACGCCAATCTATTGCCACCATGAAGCCTATAGTACCGATAACTGTAACAACGCCTGTGAAAAACTGAGTAAATCCCATAAGAAGGCCGTCTGTAAACTGGTCTACGTCGCTTATGATACGGCTGACAGTTTCTCCCTCAGGATGACTGTCTATATAGGAAAGAGGCAACTTCGCCAGCTTCGCTCCCGCATCACGTCTTATATCTCTGGCAACGCCAAAGGTAAGCGCATTATTGACCACGTTCATTACCCACTGCAAAACAGCGCACAGGATTATTGCAACACCTGCAGGTATAAGGCTTCCCAAAAGCTTTTCGTGATCAACCTTCCCCTCTCCTACTATAGCATCAATAGCTCCGCCGAAGGCTGTAGGCAGATATAGTGAAAGGGCTACTGTCACGCCTGCAAGAAGAATTGACAGAAGGAGCAGTATTTTATATTTTCCGATATATCGGAGGATACGCTTCAATGTACCTTTCATTTCACGTCCTCCTCTCCAAACTGTGAACGGTATATTTCCTTATATACCTCACAGCATTCCATAAGCTCTCTGTGAGTTCCGATACCCACAGCCGCACCCTCTTCAAGGACGATTATCTTGTCGCAATGCATAACTGACGATGTTCTCTGTGACACGGTTATAACTGCAGGCGACCATGAAAGCGCCTTTAGGTTTGCTCTGAGAGAGGATTCCGTTGCCATATCAAGAGCTGATGCACTGTCGTCGAGAATAAGCACGGGAGCTTTTTTCACAAGGGCTCTCGCTATAGTCAATCGCTGACGCTGACCTCCCGAGAAGTTTTTACCGCCCTCATTAACGTAAGCATCAAGACCGCCTTCCTTTGCCATAACAAAATCGTATGCCATAGCTGTCTTCAGCGCTTCGCAAAGCTCTTCGTCTGTTGCAGACTCGCTTCCCCACTTAAGATTTTCCCTGATAGTACCGCAGAAGAGCACTGCTTTCTGAGGTACGTATGCCACTTTGTCACGGAGCATTTCAGAATCCCAGCTTGCTACGTTAAGGCCGAGCACTCTCACTTCACCCTCTCTTGCAGGATAATAATTTCCTACAAGATTGACAAGAGTCGTCTTGCCGCTTCCCGTACCTCCGATAATTCCAAGAGTTCCCCCCAGAGGCAAACGAAAGGTGATATTGCTAATGCTTTTTTCATCTGTTCCCTTATAAGATAAGCTCACATTATCAAATTCAACGGCAACCTCTGCATCAGATGTATCACTACCTGTTTTTTCGTCCTCATGGTCAAGTATATCCGCAATTCTTCCGCCGGATGCAACGCCCTTAGTAAGTGTAACGATAAGGTTTGCCAACTTGACCAGCTCAACAAGTATCTGCGACATATAGTTATAAAGCGCAACCACAGCACCAACCGACAAAAGTCCTGCCTCAACTCTTACAGCACCCGAATAAATAAGCCACACGATAGCGCCGTTGAGAACAACGAAAGTAAGAGGATTGGTAAGCGCGGAAACTGTTCCCGCAAGACGCTGAAAGCGGTTGAGCATCCCGTTTGTGCTGTCAAATTTCTCCTTTGCTTCAGCTTCGCGTCCAAATGCGCGTACTACTCTTGCACCGCCTAGGCTTTCCCTTGTTACCGCTGTCAGTCTGTCAAGACCTGCTTGCACCTTTTTATACACAGGTATTGAGATAAACATTATTGCATACACGATAATTGCCAAAACAAGTATCGTAAGAAGAAATACGGATGTTGAGCGGCTGTCAACTGTAAATGCCATCACCGCAGCGCCAAAAACTATAAATGGTGAACGCAAAAACAGACGCAGTGCAAGATTGACTCCGTTCTGTACAGTATTTACATCCGCAGTTATTCTTGTTACAAGAGTAGCTGTTCCCACACCGTCTATATCAGAAAAAGACAGGCAGTGTATCTTCTTAAAAAGCTGGTGGCGAAGCTTAGCCGCAAATCCAACTGCCGCGCGCGCAGAAAAGTATTGTGCCGTCACAGAAAAGCCAAAGCCCACAGCACCAAGAAGAGCAAGCAACAGGCTCATTTTAACAAGATAGTCTCGATCTGCGCCCTGAATACCCACATCGATCATTTTTGCAACGACTATGGGGACAAGCAATTCAAATGTTGCCTCCAGCATCTTAAAGAGCGGAGCAAGTATGGCCTGAAGGGTATACCCCTTCATATATTTAAGTAATCTTTTCACTTCACAAAATCTCCACAATAATACATATTAATTATATACCCTCCCCTCATTTATGTCAAATAGATTTCGTAAATATAGAAAATTTCATAAAGTTATTGTATACTGTTTTTATGGAAATGAAATATACTCTTATTTATGCAAAAAGAAAAACAGTATCTATGAGAATAGATAAAAACGGCGAGCTAATTGTGCGTGCTCCGCTTGGAACTCCCAAAAACGAAATTGAAAGGATCATTAAAAAGCATTCGGCAAGGTTGGATGAAATAAAAGCACGTGTTTTGACCAAGGAGAGCACCGCAAATAATTCCGATCCCGCTGAACTTGAAAGCAGGCTTAAAAGGGTCGCTCTGCCGCTTCTTGAAAAGCACTCACGAAATATGGGAATAGCCCCCTCAAAGGTCACCTTTACCAATGCCAAGACCCGTTTCGGCTCCTGCTCATCTAAAAAAAGAATCTGCTTTTCAAGATATCTCGCCCTTTATCCTGATGATGCCATAGAATATGTTGTGGTCCACGAGCTGGCTCACTTAGTCGAAATGAACCATTCCAAGCGTTTTTATGCCATCGTCGAAAAGCATCTTCCCGATTGGAAAAGAAGAAAAGTTCTTCTACGCAAGTCGATATGAGCATAAATCATGTAGGTATCGTCGGCGCCTAAATTTATTAAGACAAATGAAGAACACCCTCTTGTAATCCTACTAAACGTGTAGTAT
>JAFUMU010000030.1 GCA_017482495.1 Clostridia bacterium
GTAAGGCACATTTATTTTACAGCATTTTCCTATGCCGATTCAATCTTATTGCCCTTTCTCTTGACTTGAAGTTTGCAATGTGGTAAACTGACTTTGTATATATAAACGTAAGGATGGGTACAAGATGGCAACTAAATTATACAGCATCTCTTTTATGATGCCCTGTCAGGATATGAACGGAACAGCATCCGTTCCTCCTCTCTCAAAGCTTAACTTCTGGCACCGCAACGGCGACTCCGGCGTTGGCGAGGACGACGAGCTTTACATCGGCTACGGTCACGTTCCCTCTCCATATCCATACAAAATGCAGGATATGTACACAAGAGAGCTTCACGACCGCGAAATGCACGCTATCGTGCTTGAAAACGAATATCTCAAGGCAACCTTCCTTCCCGAATGGGGCGGAAAGCTTATGAGCCTTATCGATAAAGAAAAGATGCGCGACCTGCTCTACTGCAACACAGTTATGCGTCCCTGCAATCTTGCTATCAGAAACGCATGGACCTCCGGCGGTGTTGAATGGAACTGCGGTATGTTCGGTCACAACGTTCACACCTGCGACACTATGTTCACAACAACAACAGAGCTTTCCGACGGCACTCCCGTTCTCCGTATGTACGAATACGAGAGAGTTCGCAGAGTGGTCCAGCAGATGGACTTCTTCCTTCCCGAGGGCTCCAAGATGCTCTATGCGAGAAACAGAATAATCAATCCCCTGCCCGACGTTGTACCCATGTATTGGTGGAGCAACATCGCCGTTCCCGAAACACCCGACACAAGAATCATCGTTAACGCGGACAAGGCGTATATGGCAGATAACGGAACAAGCCTTCAGGATATGCTTACATACAGCGGCGCAGACTGTACATATCCCATCAATGTTCCTGCGGCGATGGACTTTTTCTATAAAATACCCGACCTTGGAAGACGCTACGAGGCGGCGCTTGATGCCGACGGCTACGGCCTTATCCAGACCTCAACTCACCGTCTCAAGGGTAGAAAGCTATTCTGCTGGGGACAGAATCCCGGCGGTGACCGCTGGCAGGAATATCTTACAGAGGACGGCTCCTCCGACAGATATATCGAGATCCAGGCAGGACTTGCACATACTCAGTACGAATGTCTTCCCATGCCTCCCAATACAACATGGGAATGGCTTGAAGCATACGGCGCAATGAATGCCGACGGCGATAAGGTGCACGGCGATTGGCAGGATGCAAAGGCAGAGGTTGCCGCACGACTTGACGAGATAATTACAGCAGATGCTTTGGAAGAGCTTCTTGAGGCTACAAAGCCCATGGCAAAAGCTAAAGCAACAGGCGAACTTCTCTTCCGCGGAAGCGGATGGGGCGCTCTTGAAAATATGCTCAGAGCAAAGATCGGACGTCCTCAGATGGCAGCCCATCTTGACTTCGGCGACGTTGGACATGAGCAGGCAGACTGGGTAACTCTTATGAAGAGAGGCACTATGCCCGAGCACGATCCTATGGACGAGCCTGTTTCCTGGATGCTCCAGAGAGAGTGGATCGGTATGCTTGAGGGCGCGGCTGACGGCGGCGACCTTACAAACTGGTATACTCAGCTTCAGCTTGGTGTTGCTTATCTCTGCTCTAACAGACTTCAGGAGGCATATGAGAGAATCGATCGCTCATACAAGCTGTGTCCCTCCCCCTGGGCGCTTCATGCTCTCGCAAACTTCAAGAGAAACATTGGTGATGCAAAAGCTGCAGCAGCACTCTGCGCTAAGGCAAGCAGAATGAGAATATACGACGCTTCCCTTGCAAAGGAGGCTATGGAGCTTCTTGTTAATGCTGATATGAACGAGGAGGCTATCGCTCTTGCGGCAGAATTCCCCGAGGATATCCGCTCTATCGGCAGAGTCAAGATCTATATTGCCAAAGCTCATATCAACCTGGGTAACGCTGACGGCGCAGAGGAGATATTCAACGCTGACGGCGGACTTGTTCTCCCCGATATCAGAGAGGGCGAGCTTATTATTACCGATCTATACCTGAGAATGCTTGAGCTGAGAGCCAAGGCAGCGGGAGAGGACTTCGACCGCGCAACAGCCAAGGTTCCTCCGCAGTTTGACTACCGTCAGTGCGAGACCACTCACGCAAGACCTGCAAGAAAGAGAGCAAAGTAATTCCCCCAAATGAAAAAGAATAACCTTTTAGCCAATTTAATGCTTTTGGCGGCAGCAATAATCTGGGGCTGCGCCTTCGTTGCCCAAAGCGAGGGTATGGAGGTAATGGGTCCCTTCACCTATTACGCCGCCAGATGCTATCTTGGTGCCGTGGTGCTTTTGCCGGTAATATTTGCCTCCGACGCTGCCAAGAAAAAGATCGGTGTCTATAAAGCCCCCACCAAGGCATCAAATAAAAGACTGGCCATTGCAGGCCTTTCCTGCGGCGGAGTTATGTTCGTTGCGGCAATGTTCCAGCAGATAGGCATGGCAATGGGTACAGGAAGCGGCAAAGCAGGATTTATAACTGCCATGTACATGCTCATAGTCCCCATTATCGGCCTGTTTATGAAAAAGAAGGTCCGTCCCGTGGTGTGGGGATGCCTTGCAGTTGCCGCATTTGGACTTTATCTGCTTTGTATCAAGGACGGCTTTGATTTTGAAACAAGTGACCTTGTGGTGTTCGGATGCGCCATAGCATTTGCATTCCATATCGTGGTCATCGACATCTTCTCCGATGTAGACGGAATCAAGCTTTCCTGTATACAGCTTGCTGTTGCGGCAGTGCTGTCAACAGTATTTATGTTTATTCTTGAGGAGCCCACATGGCAGCAGATAAAGGACGGTTGGCTTTCTATCGCATATGCAGGAATTATGAGCTCAGGCGTAGCATTCACATTTCAGGTGCTGGCTCAGAAGAAGACCAACCCCACAATGGCGTCTCTGCTTATGAGCCTTGAGTCTGTTTTTGCAGTGCTTGGCGGTATAGTGATCCAGCACGTTGTCCCTACCTCCAGAGAAACACTGGGATGCATCATTATGTTCGCCGCAATAGTTGTGGCACAAATAGAATTTCCCAAAAAGAAAAAAAGAGCAGCATAATATGGAAGAGATAAATATTTGCGAAAGACCCATTGCGGTCATTGACTCGGGAATGGGCGGACTCAGCGTGCTTAAGGTGCTGAGAGAAGTGCTTCCGGGAGAAAACTATATATATTTCGGCGACTCTGCCAACGCTCCCTACGGAGAAAAAGACGGAGATGAGGTAAAAGAGATAACAGACAGAAATATCGCGATGCTCTCAGAAATGGGAGCAAAGGCAGTCGTTATCGCCTGCAATACAGCCACAAGTGTTGCAGTCCGTGAAGTTCGAGAAAAATATAAGAACATCCCTATTATAGGCATGGAGCCTGCAGTGAAGCCTGCGGCAATGTGCGCAAAGCATCCTACAGTCCTTGTGATGGCAACTCCCCTGACACTGATGCGCGAAAAGTTCCGTTCTCTTATATCCAGATATGAAGACAAAGCGGACTTTATAAACGTCCCCTGCCACGGGCTTGTGGAGCTGGTGGAAAAAGGAGTGGTTGAAGGAGAGGAAATGGATAACTGCCTTGAGCAGATCCTTACTCCCTACCTCAACGGAAGAAGTGTGGACGCAGTGGTGCTGGGATGCACACACTATATACACGTCAAGGACTCTATACAAAGATTTGTGGGCGCCAACGCAACTGTTTTTGACGGAGCACTGGGCACAGCGAGGGAAACCGAGCGTAGACTTGCTGAAATGGGATTGCTCAATCAGTCGCATGGCAAGGGAAACCTAACGGTGCTTAATTCCTCTCCCGATCCAAGGCTTATAGAGCTGTCCAATAAGCTTCTTAATAAGTAAATACACGTTATCACTTATGGCTTTTCATACATTTTGATGTGTGAAAAGCCATTTTTTGCAGAAATAATCAAAAAAACTATGGAATTTTGTCTCTCAGTATGATATCATAATCTTAGTTTACATACATTTAACTCAATAAGTGAGGTAAAAATGGGATTATTTGAAATTCTCGAGCTTATCTGCGGACTCGCAATGTTCCTCTTTGGTATGAACGTCATGAGTGACGGTCTTGAAAAAAGAGCCGGCAGCAAAATGAAAACTATCCTTGCAAGCATGACCTCCAATCCTATCAAGGGATTCCTCTTAGGTCTTCTTGTTACAATGGTCATACAATCATCCTCTGCAACAACAGTTATGGTGGTAGGATTTGTTAACTCCGGTATCATGACTCTCCGTCAGTCTATAGGCGTTATCATGGGAGCAAACCTCGGTACATCCGTTACATCCTGGATACTTACACTTACTCAGATCGACGGTGATACTCTCTGGATCAAAATGCTGAAGCCCTCATCCTTTGTTCCGATACTTGCGGCAATCGGCGTTATCTTCTATATGTTCCAGAAGAATCCCAAACGCAAGGACACAGGCCTTATCCTTATTGGCTTTTCCGTTCTTATGGTAGGTATGGATACAATGAGCGCATCCGTTGCAGGACTTAAGGAAGTTCCCGAATTCCAGGAGCTGTTCACAAAGTTCTCCAACCCTGTTCTGGGAGTTTTAGTCGGCACAATCGTAACAGCTATCATCCAGTCCTCTTCTGCATCTGTGGGTATTCTTCAGGCGCTGACCACTACAGGAACCATTACCTGTGGAGCATGCGTTCCCATCATCATGGGTCAGAATATCGGTACATGCGTTACAGCAATGATATCTTCTGCAGGCGCATCCAAGAATGCACGACGTGCAGCTATAGTTCATCTGTCATTCAACGTTATTTCAACAATAATTATCCTTCCTGTATACACACTGCTTGATTCATTGGCGATACTGCCCTTCGACCTTGACAATATCAAAGCCGATCCGTTCATGATCGCTGTTATCCATACAGGCTTCAAGCTCATCGCACTTGCACTTCTTCTTCCCTGCACAAGATTTTTGGAAAAGCTTGCATTCCTTATTATCAAGGACGACGGTAAGGAAGGAAAGAAGGATCAGATCGAGCTGCTTGACGAGCGTCTCATGAATACTCCCGCCATCGCTATCGAGCGTTGCCGCACAGTAACACTGACAATGGCAGAGGAAGCATTCTCCTCCGTTAAAGAAGCTATCGCAATGATAAATGAACCTTATGACGAAAAGAAAGCTGCTTCCATAAGAGAAAGTGAAAATGTCGTTGACAAATATGAGGACAGCATCGGAAGCTACCTTGTTAAGCTTTCCAGCCTCAGCATGACTGAAGAGGACAGCACAGAATCTAATAAGCTGCTTCACCTTATAGGCGATATTGAGCGTATCTCCGACCACGCACTCAGTATCGTAGGCTCTGCCGCGGAGGTTCATGACAAGAAGCTTGCCTTCTCTGCGGAAGCAAAGATGGAGCTTGATGTACTCATTTCAGCAGTTAACGAAATACTTGATATCACCCTTGAATCATTCAAGAATAATGACCTTGACAAGGCTATTACGGTCGAACCCCTTGAGCAGGTAGTTGACTACCTTAAGGAAAAGCTCCGTAAGCACCATATCAAGAGACTCCGTAAAAACGAGTGTACAATAGAAATGGGCTTTATCCAGTCCGACCTTCTTACAGATCTTGAAAGAATATCCGACCACTGCTCCAACATCGCAGTTTGTCTCCTTGAGATCTCCCACGATAATATGGATGTTCACGAATATCTCAACCACGTTAAGGGCGGTAAGGTTGAAGAATATAACCATTACTATGAATACTATATGCTTAAATACGCACTGAAATCTGAAAACAAGTAACTCAAAAGGGCTGTCATAAAACAGCCCTTTTGTTTTTTATTGTTTATTTTTTGTATACTATCCTTCCATCTTCCATAAGGGCAGTAACCTTGTCTCCTGCAACTACTCTGCCACTAAGCAGCTCCTCAGAGAAGGAATCCTCCACCGCGCGAACAATAGCGCGACGAAGCGGTCTTGCTCCGTATACAGGGTCAAATCCCTCCTTTGCAAGGAATGCTACTACATCACAGTCAAATTCAATGGATATCTCCTTATCTTCAATACGCTTTGCTACCTGCGCCAGCATGAGAGAGGTGATCTCCTTGATATTTTCATCTGTCAGCTTGTTGAATACAACTATCTCATCTACTCTGTTGATAAATTCAGGACGGAAGGTGCGCTTAAGCGCATCCATTACCTGTGCTCTGGAATTATCATCAGATGCATTTTCTCCGTCTGCAAATCCCAAACGCTTAGGCTGAACGATACTGCCTGCGCCCACATTTGAGGTCATAATGATAACTGTATTCTTAAAATCAACGCGTCTTCCGTGAGCGTCTGTTAGAATACCGTCCTCAAGTATCTGAAGAAGGATGTTGAAAACATCGGGATGCGCCTTCTCTATCTCGTCAAACAGGACCACCGAATAGGGGTGGCGGCGTATCTTTTCCGTAAGCTGACCTCCGTCATCATATCCAACATATCCCGGAGGAGAGCCTATAAGCTTGGAGGTGCTGTGAGGCTCCATAAATTCTGACATATCGATTCGGATCATAGCATTTTCATCTCCGAACATAACATCTGCCAGTGCCTTGGTCAGCTCTGTTTTACCAACGCCCGTGGGGCCAAGGAAGATAAATGATCCAACGGGACGCTTGGGATCCTTAAGACCGGTTCTGCCTCGTCTTATAGCTCTTGATACCGCAGAAACTGCCTCGTCCTGACCGATTATCCTTCCTGCAAGAAGAGATTCCAGCTTCATAAGCCTTTCAGATTCCTCGCCTGCCAGCTTTTTAACGGGAATTCCCGTCCAAGATGTTACTATATCCTCAATATCTGAAGCTGTCACTACAGACTCATCTCTGCCACCACTTCCTTTTTTTTCATTTTCTAAAGCGTCTGTAAGGTCTTTTTCCTTGTCTCTGAGAGTTGCGGCTCTTTCATAATCCTCGGAAAGTATTGCCTCCTCCTTCTCGGCAGAAACCGCCTTCAGCTCCTCCTCCAGCTTCTTTACCGCATCGCTTGGTGTAAAGCCAAGTATCCTTAATTTAGAGGAAGCCTCGTCGATAAGATCTATTGCCTTATCCGGAAGATAACGGTCGCCTATATAGCGAACTGACAGCTTCACTGCCGCCGTGATCGCTTCATCGGAAATCTTCAGCTTATGATGCGCTTCATATTTGTCGCGGAGGCCCTTTAGTATCTGTACAGCTTCATCAGGGGATGGCTCTCCCACCATGACCGACTGGAAGCGGCGCTCAAGCGCAGCATCCTTTTCAATATATTTTCTGTATTCGTCAATGGTAGTGGCACCGATAAGCTGCATATTTCCTCTTGCAAGAGCAGGCTTGATGATGTTTGCCGCATCAACAGCCCCCTCAGCACCGCCTGCGCCGATTATGGTGTGTATCTCATCTACAAAGAGGATAATTCGGTCATCCTTTGCCACTTCCTCCATTACGCCCTTCATCCTCTCCTCAAATTCGCCTCTGTATTTGGCACCAGCCACCATAGATGCGATATCAAGAGTAATTATTACCTTGTCGCGGAGATTTTCAGGGACAGTACCGTCTGCAATCTTCTGCGCAAGCCCTTCCACAACTGCCGTTTTACCAACGCCGGGCTCTCCAATAAGGCATGGATTGTTTTTCTGTCTGCGTGATAATATCTGAATAACTCGCTCAGTTTCGCTGTCACGTCCGATTATAGGATCGATCCTTCCCTCCTTTGCTTTTTTGCAAAGATTTGTTCCATACTTTGAAAGCGTGGGGGCGCCTTTTATATCATCGTTTTCCTTTTTGGCGTTACCCCTCGAACTGTCTGCTGCAGGCGCCTCGCCCTCACCTCCGAGAAATGCTGATATATCGTTCTTTATTTCGCCTATACCCTGACTCTGCATACGAATGAGCTTATATGCGTAGCTCTCGGGCTCGGAAAGAATAGCAATGAGCAGATGCTCTGTACCTATATAGTTATTTCCAAGCCTTGAAGAAGCATATGCACTTTCCTCGATTATCTTCTTTGTCATAGGTGTCATGTCTGCAGCACTTACATCGGAGCTGCTTCCTATACCGATATTTTCTCTTATGAGCTCTATAGTCTTGTCCTCGCTGACACCGTGATTCATAAGGATTCGGCACGCTATGCTGTCACCGGAAGTGAGAAGCCCCAGAAGAATATGCTCAGTACCCACATATGTGTGTCCAAGGTTCCTTGCACTTGAAAGTGCACCGTTTAATGCCGCCTGTGCTCTTTGTGTAAATCTGTTGCTCATTATTATACCGTTCCTTTCGTAGTTATTAAACCGTATGCTTAGGATGACGCTTTCCTAAGCATCTCAGATACTGCCCGCGCTCTCTCCTTATCTCTCTCAAGCGCAGACAGCTCTCCCTTACGTGAGATTATGTGATAGGGAAGATTCTCAAAAAGCATTTTGTCAATAATGCAGGTATTACATGGAACATATCCCAGAATTGCCGCCAGTCTTATATTGGCATAGAATCTGTACAGCTCGCCCGAATCTGTGAGGAATGCATACATTGCTGAGCCATAGCTTCTGAGCAATCTGTCTCTGAGCTTATCCTCGTCAGCCTCCTTCATTCTGCGGCGGAGCTCACGCTCGGTGAGCACTATGCTCTCTGCGGCTCTTCTAACATTTTCAAGTATCTCCTCCTCCGTCACTCCCATTGTCACACTGTTTGATATCTGATAGAGACATCCCTCAGCTCCGCTTCCCTCTCCGCCTGAGCCTCTTACTGTTATGCCCAAACGAGAAAGCTCTCTTTCTATCATTTTCATTTTTCCTGCTTCACTTAGACAGGGAAGGAACATCATCACCGATACTCTCATTGCGCATCCGAGATTGGTGGGACAGTGAGTGAGATATCCCAGCTCCTCGCTGAAGGCAAAGCGAAGCTTCTCATCCAATGCCTGCTCTGCCTCTGAACAAGCCTTAAAAGCTCCCTCAAGATCAAGTCCCGATTTTATAGCCTGTATCCTCAGATGGTCCTCCTCGCATACCATAATGCAGCAATCATCCTTTGTGTATATCTCGGAGGGGGTCTTTTTTTCTGCCATCTCACGGCTGATAAGACGCTTTTCATACAAAACGCCTCTCTCTTTATCTACACTCTCATAACCAAGAGGCTTTAGTATACCGCCTACTCTCTCAATTATCTCTCTTGCTGAGGGGGCATCAAGAGCAGGCTCAAATGGATAATCCCGAAGATTTCTTGCAAATCTTACTCTGGTAGACAGGAATATGTCCTGCTCCTTGCCTTCCTTTTCATACCAATACATACTAACACCTGCCTTTACATCTCACTGTTTAATGAGCGTATCTTATCTCTGATAACTGCAGCCCTTTCATATTCCTCTGCAGCTATCGCCTCTCGAAGCTGCTTTTCAAGCTGCTCCTGCTCCCGCCTTGTTCCAAGCTTCTCTCTGTATTCACGCGGTATCCTTCCCTTGTGTACAGTATTTCCGTGAAGCCGCTTCAACGCATCCTCCATAAGCGGAGCAAAATCAATATAGCACTGAGGGCATCCTGCCTTTCCTGTTTTTGCTATATAAGAGAAATCACAGGAGCAAAGAGAGCATCTTTTGTTCTCTGCCCTTTTATGCTTTTCCATCGGGGTAGGAGAAAGCATCTGACCTACGATACCTCCCGAAAAGAAATCCCCCAAGGAAAAGCTGCTTTCCTTTTCTGACGCACATACCGAGCAAAGGTGAGCCTTTGTCTCCTTGCCGTTGATATTTTCTCTGTAGTAATATGTTGCCTCTCGCTGTCCGCATCTTTCACATTTCATAAAAACTCTCCTTTCCTCTTCCGCCTATTTTACCTCATCAGCGTCATAATAATATGGCGCATAATGTCAGCGCGCAGGATATTTCCGCTCCGGCGGTCAAGCCTGTCAAGCGCTGATGACGATACTGCCGCGGTAATTATAAGCGCTTCTCTTTCTGTTATAATGGCACTTTCCATAAGCCCCTTGATGCACGCTCTGGCATCGTCCTCCGAAAGCGATGAGCCCATATTGTTGAAAAAATGAGCAAGATATTCATTTTTAGTCATGGGCACTCGTATTATCCTTATATAACCGCCGCCCCCTCGTCTGCTCTCCGTTATATATCCTCTCTCAGGGGTAAACCTGGAGGAAATAACATAGCTTACCTGACTCGGTACACATCCTATTCTCTGTGCAAGATCATTTCTTCTCACATCAGTGGTACCGTCTCCTGCTTCTATCATTTCTTCTATAAGTCTTGCAATATGCTCGCTGAGTAACATATGCCTCCTCCTTTCGTTTGACTTTGTTTGACCTTTGTGAGTTTAGTATATCTGATTAGTCAAAGAAGGTCAAAGTCAAAGAAAGTCAAACTCAGCCGATGTGAGATGATTTTAACGGATTTTTCTTACGAATTCTCTGTTTTTCTCACTTTTTCTCGTTCTTCTAAAAATTTGATTTTCAATTATACATTGTAAAAATTTAATACTATTGACAAGCATTTTTGTCTGTGATATACTAAAACATATTGAAAGAGAGGTGCGTTTTTATGACAAATTACAAAGAAATAACAATGCGTTATCTTGACAGTGAAGGCATCAAGTATACAGATACAGGCGATTTCCGCCTTAAGATCGTATACACAGGTGACAACCTGAAGACTATTCCTGTCCACGTTTCCTTTGATAAAGACGGTGATCCCATCGTGGGCCTTTCCTGCTGGGAGATCGCCAACTTCAAAAACAAAGAGGAGGCAGGTATCAAGGCTTGTAATCAAATGAACTGTGATTACCGCTGGGTAAAGTTCTATCTTGATAATGATGCTGACATTCTCTGTTCCACAGACTGCTACATCGATTCAGCAAATGTAGGTCCCATGGTGCTCTTCAGAGTCAGAAGGATCGTTAACATCTGCGACCAGGCGTATCCTACATTCATGAGAGCTCTTTGGGCATAATGACCTGATAAAAGCCCCCCAATAATAATTAAACAGCACCTTTCTCGGTGCTGTTTTTTAACTTTTTAATAAAAAATCTTTACTATATAAAAAAATTACACATAAAATTCACCCAAATTTCAGATAAGTGTGGTACAATAACAAAAGATGTGTGATGATCACAAATTATCAATAACGAAACCGGGAGGAAAACGGTTTGATAGAAGTAAAAAATCTTACAAAAAGCTACGGACCTGTTGTTGCAGTAAATAATGTGAGCTTTACTGCCGAAAAGGGTCATGTATACGGATTCCTGGGGCCCAACGGCGCCGGAAAATCCACCACCATGAATATGATCTGCGGATGTCTTGCACCTACTGAGGGAGAGGTGACCATTGGTGGATTTGATATTATCGAGGACGCAGTTGAAGCCAAGCGACACATAGGTTATCTGCCCGAGATACCTCCGCTGTATCCTGATATGACTCCCTTTGAGATGCTTGAATTTGTGGGAAGAGCAAAGAAATTGAAGGGCGCGGAGCTTTATGACGAGATAGAAGAGGTCATGGAAATGACAGGCACCATTGATGTTGCGGACCGCCTTATTAAAAACCTTTCTAAGGGATATAAGCAGAGAGTGGGTATCGCTGTTGCACTTATGGGCGACCCTGAGGTCATCATTCTCGACGAGCCCACCGTCGGTCTTGACCCTATTCAGATAATGGAGATCCGAGACCTTATAAGAGAGCTTGGTAAGGACCATACAGTTATCCTCTCAAGCCATATCCTGCAAGAGATTGCAGCCGTTTGTGACTATGTTATTATGATATCCAAGGGATGCATAGTTGAAGCAGATACGCTTGACAATCTTCTCGGAAATGCTGAAGACAAAAATGCCGCACTTGAGCAGGCATTTATCCGCCTGGCCGGAGAGAGCCTTGATGCAGGCGCAGCTTATGCAATGGAAAAGGAAGCCGCAAAGAAGGAAAAGCTGGAAGAAAAAGCGGCGAGAAGGTCCGGACGTAAGGTGAAGGTCGCCTCAAAGAAGGGCGCAGCTTACTACGAAGAAGAATACGTAGAAAACGAAGACGAAAGCGAAGATGAATACAGCTATGAGGAAGAGAGCGAGGACGAGGATGAAGAATACACTCCCCTCTTCAAGAGTAGCAAAAATTCACAGAAAAAAGGAGGTAAGCGTAAATGAGCGCAGTATACAGACGTGAATTAAAGGCTAACCTCTTCAGCATGACAGGAACAGTATTTATTGTATTTGCTCTTGCTGTCATCGGACTTTACAGCGCACTTTATACCTTCAGTGGAAATGCACATCTGGAATTTGCCGTCGTAAGTGCATCATTTATGTCACTTCTTGCAATTCCCATTCTTACAATGCGTACATTTACAGAGGAAAGACAGTCCAAAACAGACCAGCTGCTTTTCTCTCTCCCCATTACCACTGTAGACATAGTTTTGGGCAAATTTTTTGCTCTTGCTACAGTTATGGCTATACCTACAGCTATTCTGTGTATATACCCCCTTGTAACAGCATCCCTGACAGCAACAGGCTCTGCAGTTAATTTCGGACTTATCTACGCTACCATCCTTTGCTACTATCTGCTTGGATGCGCAGTTATCGCAATATGTATGATGTTCTCATCTCTTACAGAAAGCCAGGTCATCTCCGCAGTTATGAGCCTTGCGGCAATTCTTGTGCTGTTCTTTATGAGTGATTTTGCATCCATCGTACCCGCTACTCCCGCCATATCACTTGCAGTAACTATACTTGTAGCCGCGCTTATAGGATATGTTGTGTATCTGACGGTAAAAAACTTTGTTGTTTCCATAGCGGTGGGCGGAATGCTTGCAGTTGCAAGTGTGGTGGTCTATATAGTAAAATCATCCCTTTATGAGGGACTTCTCGGCAAGGTACTTGATGTTATGTCAGTTTTCAAGCCTATCAATACATTTGCCAACGGAGTATTTGATGTTACCGCAATAGTATACTATCTCTCAGTTATCTGCCTGTTCGTATATCTTACAGTGCAGTCACTTGAGAAGAGACGCTGGAGCTAAGGAGGAATACGGTCGTGAAAAACACTAATAAGAAAATACTTAAGATCGGCTCCTACAGCGCTATTATTACAGCAGTGGTGATCGCAGTAGTTATAGCTCTCAACCTTGTGGTGGGTCAGCTTCCTTCCAAATTTACTATGCTCGATCTCACAGGTGATGCGCTTCTTACCTTCAGCGATGAGACAAAAAAATTCGTTGAGGAGCAGATAGGTGAGGATGTGACCCTGTACCTTATATGCCAGGAGGGTAGTGAGGATCCGTATATTGAAGAGATCATTTCAAGATTCGCTCAGACAAATAACAAGGTGAAGATCGAAAAGATCGACCCTGTTAAAAACCCCACATTTACAAGTAAGTATACAGACCTTTCTCTTGCGGACAATTCTGTTATTGCTGTCAGCGCCAAGAGAGACTGTATCATCACAGCAGGCGAATTCTATATGTATGAGCCCACCGATTATCCCGGACAGTTTATAACACAGGCGACATATGAACAGTATGCCCAGTATTATGCTATGTACGGTCAAAGCTTTACAGCTACGCCTTACTTCTTTGGTGAAAAACAGATCGTAGGCGCTCTTGATTATGTTGTTACAGACGTACTTCCCGTAGTTTATGCTACCACAAATCACAACGAGCTTAAGTTCGGCTCTGTTTATAACACATATACCGAGGACGAAAATGTTGAGCTCAAGGAAGTAAACCTTGTTTCAGGCGACAGCGCCGCAGTTCCTGCTGACGCTGAGGCACTTTTCATCAACTGTCCCCAGACAGATATTACAGAGGCAGAATATACCGCTCTCACAGAGTATCTCGACAACGGCGGAAATATCATCCTCACAACTGATTACACCTACTATACTGCAGAAAAGATGCCCAATCTCACACGTCTTACAGCCTATATGGGACTTAAGAGCACTGAGGACATTATCGGAGAAACAAGTACAAGCAACTATTATCAGTCCCCCTATATGCTAATCCCCAATGTTCAGGCAAACGGCGTTACTGCTGAATTTGCAGACACCGGCATAGCATTCTATTCCTATAACAGCCATCCCATCACAGAGACAGAAGCAGAAAACAGAACTGTTACCCCCCTGTTTAAAAGCTCTGAATCTGCACTTCTCTATTCACAGTATGAAGCAAGCGAGGATATGACAGATATTGATCTCAGCCAGTATACCTATGCATATCAGTCAACCATAGCAGATGCTGAGTCAGGTGAGACAGCAGGTACACTTGTATGGTTCGGAAGCGGTACTTTCCTTTCCGATGATATGCTCAGCTATACTACATCCAACCTTATACTTTATACAACCATGCTTACAGAAATGTGTGACAAGCCCATTTCCATCAACGTTTCAGCCAAGCCCATCACCTCTGCTATCCTTGAGGTCACCGAGACCGATGTTATATTGGGCTTTGCATCTTACGTTATTATAATCCCTCTTGTGTTCCTTGTAACAGGCTTTACAGTCTGGTTCATCAGACGCAGAAAGTGATCTGAGGATAAGCTAATGGCTAAAGTAACACAACCCGTAAGAAAAAAGAACAAGCTTCTGCCCCTCATCATCCTCCTTGCTGTGCTGGCGATGCTTATTGCCGGGTATTTTCTTCTGGTAAAATATAACGCAGACAAGGCAGAGGAGGAATCCGGAGCAAATGTCTCCACTGTTGAGGTGCTGAAAAAAACAAATGCTATCCTTACAGAGATAACAATCAATAAAAAGGACAGCTCACTCAATTTCGTTTATGAAAACGAGGCTTGGGTATATCCTGCGGATCCTACCTTTCCTCTTAACGGAAGTGCTGTTGCCACAATGGTCACAGGCATGACCGATATAAAAGCTGTTTCCGTTGTTGACACAGAGGGTGCAGATGTTGATTCCTTCGGACTTGACACCCCCGAAATGTCGATCGTTGCAAGGTATTCCGACGGAAGCGAATATACCTTTGATTTCGGCATTATTAACAGCTACAACACCTACCGTTATATGCGCTTTACCGGCTCAGATAATATCTATATGGTAGAATCCTCTCTTTCAAACGGATTTGACCGCGAGCTGAAATCATTCTTCAAGAGCGAGGTATGGAAGCTTGGAAACGATGCCATAACAGCATCAGATGTTACAAGTGTCGTTCTTGAAAGCGCAGGCGGAAAAACTGCTACAGTTGAATATGCGGAAACAATCGAGATCCTTTTTAATCTTATGAACGATCTTGACCTGTCCACCTGGGAGGATCACTACGCAGACGAGACTGAAATGGCGGAAAAGTACGGTATCAGCCCTACAGGCGACAGAGTTACTGTCAATTATATGAAGGATACTACTGTTACCAACTCCGACGGTACCACGGAAACAGTTCAGGTGCCCGACTCATACACCGTTTATTTCGGACGTGAGTTTGAGATAGTGGATGATGAAAAGGATACCGAGGAAACCGAAACAGGATCGGATGAGACCGAAAAAGAAAAACCGTTATACTTTTTCTATACTCAGAAGGGCTCCACTGTCGTATACTCCGCTTCTAAAGAAAAAGCCGATGAAATATTTAAGTATATCGACTACGTTCCCCCTGTAATTGAAGAGGAAGAATGAAAAACAATGTGGGGGCTTTTTTAGGAAAAGCCCCCACACCCCAAAACCTTTTTAAACAACGCTTATACAGTGCTTTTGATGTCGTTTAGCTGAAACGGCATTGTTTTTTTGCGAGGGACTTTTAAGGAAAGTCCCCCCCGAATATCTTACACAATTTTATACCTGTCGTTTATTAAATAGAGGTATACTTGCGGCGGTGAGAGCAAGGACGAGAACGGATGTAACCATAACAGCAGGCACATAAGCCTCAGCATCTTCCGCGCCGTAGATAAGAGAATTACCGTCCATAAGAAGCGCAGGAGAAAATTTCTTCACCTTAGCAAAAAGAGTTAGGATATAGAAAAAAAGGACTGATGCGCCAACGCCCAAAAGCACCGAGGTGGTACCTTTCATAATAGCGGAGAAGAAAAGGATAAGCACAGTGCAGAGCATACCGAAAAGCCACCAGTATACAACGGAGGGGATAAGACTTTGTGCAACGGAGTTGTCCCAAAAATAGCTGTTGTAGCCATAGGTAACAGCAAAGCTGAGCCAGTATGCCCCGCTCCATAATACTGTCATAACAGATGCCTTTGCAAGAATCACCTTATATCTCTTTATACCCTTGGTAAGTATCATAACCATAGTTCCCATACGATATTCGTCGGTAAAAATACTTGCCTCAATAAGAACGAAAACGATAAGTCCCATAGGCGCATTTTTGAAAAACTGCACCCAAGAGGTCATAGCATCAACGGTCACCTCAGAAACTGTCATGCCTGCTTCGCTGAGAGATTCGGACATAGCCTCAAGCATCCAGGGGGTAAGCTTAGCGATAGCGGGATTCATAATTCCAAGAAGGAGAAAAATAAGGAGGATGACAGTTATCTTTCCCGAGCGCATATGAAAGAGCCATTCTTTTTTGGTAAATGAAATAAATGATCTCATTTTTCCTTCACCTCCAGAAAAAGAGATTCGAGAGAGGGCTCAAGCCTCTGAAGCTTAGGTAGAGGGATGCGGTTTGAAGCGGCAAATTCCATAACGGCGAAAAGCTCGGTGTCGGCAAGGCTGAAGGTGGCCTCTGTTTCGCCGGAAATTTTTACATTGGGAAATTGCTTTGCTATCAGCTCCATATGAGAAGCGCATTCTGTTTCGATGCAGTATTCATCGGAGCGGTATTTCTTTTTGATTTCGGCAGGACTACCCTGCAGAGTGATGACGCCGCCGTCAAGAAACGCAACGTCGGTGCATATCCTTTCAACGTCGGCAAGTATATGAGTTGAGAATAGTACTGTAGTCTTGCCCTTGAGTGAAAGAAGAATGTCAAGTATCTCCTTTCTTCCGACGGGGTCGAGCGCTGAGGTGGGCTCGTCGCAGATAAGCAGAAGCGGCTCGCTAAGCAGCGCCTGCGCAATGCCCAGTCTCTGTTTCATTCCTCGTGAATAGCCCTTGATGCGATGTTTTTCCTCGCCGAGTCCAACGAGAGTGAGAAGCTCCTCGATTCGAGCGCTTAAATTATCGCAATTCATTTCGGAGATCCCTGCAGAAAATGCGAGATATTCTCTTGCTGTCATAAACCCATAGAATTCGGGAACGTCGGGCAGATATCCTATATATTTGTTGGTGAGAGTCTGACCGTATACCACGTCCTCGCCGTTTACGGTGATGCTTCCGCCGTCTGCTTTCATAAGGCCCAATATCGCCTTCATTGTGGTGGTCTTTCCCGCGCCGTTTTTGCCGATGAAGCCGAAAATGCTTCCCGCGGGAACGGTGAGATCAAGGCCGCGGAGCACATCCTTGTCGCCGAAGCTTTTTTTCAGTCCTTTGATGACAAGCATATCAGTCGTCCTTTCCGAGCAGGAAATAAAGGATGGGTCCTGTGAAATTCATAAATACTATAGTAATTACAAGCCAGATGGTTCTGTTGCCTCTCTTGTAGGTCTTGTGGGTGAGGATGTGATAGAGAGTGTAGGCAAGCAGCGCAAACTGAACTATTGCAGCAGGAATAAGAAACGGGAGTATTTCGTTTAATTCCATCATTTTAAAGTCTCCTTTCGGTAGGTTTCAATGCAGAAGCCCTTGTGATTGCAGCAGGTGCAGGTGAGCTTTCTTGTGGTTGGAGTGTGGGCGGCGAAGAATGCTTCCTTAAGATTGGGTCGGAATACCGTGTGACATTTAGGGCAGATATAGTCTACCTTCTTGAAATAAAACGCGGTGATCCATATGGCAAGAGCGATGGTAACAGGAAGGAAGGCAACGTAGGGCCACCATATTCCCTTTGCTATCCATAGGACAAGACCCGCGATTTCTATAAGTTCGCTTATGATGCCGACCGTAAGCATTGTAAGTCGTACGCGATACAGTTTTTTTCTTGTATCCATAATGTATGCTATATCTGCAATGGAATCAACTGAGAAATCTGTTATGCTTTTAAGCATATTACTGAGATATTCAATGGATGCAAGCTGCTCCTTTTTTTCGTTTATTTCGTCTCGGAGAAGCTTTCCGTGCTCTGAAAGTATTATCTCAATAACGCTTGCAGGGTCACTATCGGCAAGAAGCTCGCTGATGCTGTTTATGGGAAGGCCCATATTTCTGAGATAGCAGATTATCTGCAGCTTTCTCAGGTCCTGGTCCGAGTATAGACGTCTGCCTCCTTCCGAAAGACAGCTGGGAACAAGAATGCCTCTTGTGTCGTAATACTGAACAGTACGAACAGATACCTTGCATATTTTGGCGATCTCTCCTGTTGTATAC
>JAFUMU010000031.1 GCA_017482495.1 Clostridia bacterium
AAACGGCAGTATCCACAATAGCGGTGATACCGATGGAACTGCAAATGGCAGCATTAAATGCCTAAAAACAGCAGTAACCGGAAGGCATTATGCCTTCCGGTTACATACCGCACCATTTACTCCGTTAAGAACAACGGGCAAATGTGCAATGATTTTTTGTTTATTGTGCTTTCTTTTTTCTGAGATCAAACCACAGAACAGCTATAAATCCTGCCCATGCAACGGCGGATACGATCTTTGATATGTTGGCGGTAGGGGCGGTATAAACGATCTTTATATGATGCTTGCCTTCATCCATTTTCAGACCTATAAATGCAGTATCTGTCATTTCGTGCTCTGTCACTTCTCCGTCGACGTATACAGTGAAGCCTTTGTCATAGGGAATGCTTATATTGAAGTAGCCTGCACTGGCAACATCGATATCTCCTTCGACAACATCTCCGCTTGTTTTTTCAAGATCGAATATCATGGGTGACACGTCTCCCATGCGAGAAACAAATTCATCATAATTGGCAGTGAACGCCTTTATATTGATGATCTTGTATGTACCCTTGTAAAAATCCAAAGTGAAGCTGTCGATGGACTTTTCGTTGAAGGTGTACTGGAATACTTTATTTCTGTTGTCATATCTCCAGTTTCTGTAGGAGAGCTTGTTTACGGTGTTGTTAATTGCGATGTGATTGTCTCCGACGGAGGATCGGTTGGCTTCTTCAAGTTCAAATTCAAGGAATACTATCTTGTCCTTTATTTCATTTTTTAGTGCCACCTCGATGCTTCCTCCGTTTTTGGAGTAGACCTGATAGCCGCCATCGTATTCTGTGATCTCAACACCCTCTGTGTTGGTTATCTCATATTCAAGATTGGCTTCTGTTACAGCACTTTGGTAGTCGCATTCAACATCTTCATCCACTATAATATAGTTGAGAAGCGCTTCTGCATTGTATGGATAGCTGAGAGTGTCAAACTGCTTTTTGGACATAAGACGGTTGGAGACATAACCAACGGGAAGCGAATCGTTGTTGACATAAAGAGTAAGCTCTCCGTCAGTGGTCACTATCTCATTTCCAAGTTCATTGAGATCATTTCCAATGGTATATTTGCTTCCCATATAAAGATTGAACATGAAGTTGAAGGGGTTTGAGAGCTGACCGCGGCTTCTGTTGCGTATTTCGTTACCTATACGGTCATAATAGAATTCCTGATAATTCTGATTAGACAGCGAGGAATAGATGGTGGTGATATAGTGGTCACCGTTGACTACCCGGTTGGCAATGTGAAGCTCACCTGTTTTATCGTTTATTCTGAAAAGTGAGTCATCGTTGTCAATGGCATACTCTATAAGCCTGTCTGTGTCAGACTGGGCTGAATTTACCGAAGGCTCCATAAGTGTATCTCCGAATGCCGCAGAAAAGAATGCTATAAGAGATATTACAGCAATAGAGGAAACTACTATCCTTCGCTTTCTGAAATATGAGAACACAATTATGGATGCAAGGGTGATAAGCAGGTCAGCTATTAAAAGAGGATTGTTGCTTTCCTTGATAATAAGCGCAACTGCAAGCACTGCAAAGAGGATAAGGCACTGTATGTCTGCCTTTTTCTTTTTGAACATATCCTCCACCGCTTTGGCGATGAGAAGACAGTATAGGGGAATAAACGGAATAAGAGCTTTTGCGCTTATATACATTGCACCGTTAAGCGCGTATACGAATATGGGGAATATTATAAACAGAGACAGGATGATACCCATGAATCTGTTTTCTCTTTTGAATTTTGCAACATTATAGATAAGTGCATATAGGGATATAGAGGTAAGTCCAAGCGAGTAAGAGCCGTGAAGAATAAAGTCAGTGTTAACATTGGGGATGAAAAGACTTACAATGTCAACTGATGCGCCGCCCTCAGCTCTTCCCGCAAGAAGCGCAATAAACGTAGGGACAAGAAGAAATGCTGCCATGAATATTCCAAGGAAAATGGGGAGAAGGAAAAGTGTACCGTCGCACCAGAATCCCTTGAAGGTGACCTTGTGGCTTTTCTTGATGAAAATGTAAATTCCGTATAATACTATTGCAACGATACACCCAATGCTGTAGAAATAGCTCATTAAACATATGAGGCAAACGCTCAGCGCAAGGAGCCATCTCTTTTTTGAAGAAAAATATTGGTCAACCCCCATAAATGCCATAATAAGAAAAGGCATATAGTTAACAAACATAATATGTCTGTGGGTGTGGAAAAGCAGCGGTGACGAGAGAATAAATATCATGGTGGTCATAAGCGCACTGTTCCGGTCGAAATGACCCAGCAGCCAGCGATAGCAAAGTATGCATGCTATGTAGATAAGCAGCACTGTGCTGACCTGAATGTATATCTTCATTGGTACGAAGGGAAGAAGATAGGACAGCATTATAACGGGATTGAAAAGCCCGTAGTAGGAGAGATTGTAGATATTCTGCCCCGCACCGAGATTAGGCGCAAAATCAGGAAAAAGGTCTCCCGTGGAATAGAAAAGCGTTCTAAAATATTCGGGGATCTTGTAGTGTTGGTGGTCCCAGTCGATGGTGGAGCCGTACAAATATTGACCGAATCGCGTAATTATGAGAAATTGAATGATAAAGAACAGCGTTAGGGTTATATAATATTTTAAATCAGACTTTTTCTTCATTGTAGTCACTCCTTGCCAACATTACTCTAATTTACATTATACAACATTTCCGTGGCCAAAAAAATAGTTTTTTTGCAAAAAAATTAAATAAGTAAATAATGGTTGGAGCGAGAGTGAAATAAAAGAGCTTGACAAAGGAAACAGGGTGTGATAAAATAACAGACACGCAGGCGTGGCGGAATTGGCAGACGCGCCAGATTTAGGATCTGGTGTCCCCGACGTGAAGGTTCAAGTCCTTTCGCCTGTACCAAAGAAAAGAGCACCCATCGGGTGCTTTTTTCTTTGGTACAAGCATAAAACAAGGACTTGAAGGGGGCGGTGTTGAATGACAGCCCGGTGGGCTGTCAGATCCGCACGTGGTGGGGTTCCCCGAAGCGAGCTTGTCGTGCTTTGGGGGTTCACACTTACCGAGAAGCGTAGCAAAGCCGAAATCAGATCCTCGGCTTTGCGTCGCAGCGACGAGAATCAAGTCCTTTCGCTTTGAAAATTGTTTTCATTTATGCTATAATACAGATAGATAAATAAGTATTTGACGAGAAAAAATCATATGTCTTCAACAAATAAGGCAAAAGGAGAACGAAAAAACATGAAAGCTTATAGTGTTAAACAAATAGAATCAGAAGAATACTCAAATTGTAGTGAGATTTGGAATAGGCAGAAATTCCAGTCTACTGAAAACACAATTAAAGCACTAATCAAAGCGGGAAATCGTGATGTTTTTGTTTTGATCGTAGAGGATCAATATATTGCTATGTGCGATTTAGAGTATGACAAACCCGAATATGAAACCGTACCTAATAGACGTTTGTATCTTCCTCGCATGGTTGTAAAGAAAAATTATCGTGGTGAAGGATATGGTAAAGCAATTTTACAATATGTACTCTCCATTGCAAAGGAAAAAGGTTATTCAGAAATCGTGCTTGGAGTGGATTGCGATAATACAGTAGCATTTAATCTATATAAAAAACTCGGATTTACTATTTACGAATCAGCCGAGGATAAAGACGGCAAATTCTACAAGATGATTAAGTATTTATAAAATTCCCGTTTGCCATTCTTTAGAGGTTGATGTATCAATGTTCATGCTTATGGTTTCAGTTTTAAGTGAAGCTTTTTAACCCCTGTGGTGAGACCGCATCATTTTTATCAACCCAATTCAAAGAAATTACCTGCGATCATTTCGGCGAAGCCAAGCTTTGCTGAATATTGAATAAACGCTCATTCTATGATATAATTATATAAAATATTGTTATATTACTGTTTTGCATAAAACCCAAATTGAGAAAGGAAGCAGCATGAACATTACACAGGAATTTTACGATAGCTTAACCGGCTGTTCCCCTGAATTGTTTCGAGACTTACAGGAGGCTATGCAGGAGCAGGCTGAAATGTTAGAAAAAATATTTTATGACAATGGACATAATAAGGAATCTAAAGTTCTGGATTGTGCTTGCGGTGCAGGAATACAGACACTTGGGCTGGCGTCGCTGGGCTACAATATGTCCTCTTCAGATATCAGCAGTAAAGCTATGCTTGACGCAAAATGGGAAGCAGTCAGGAGAAATTTAAAAATCAGATTTGAGTATAAAGATCTTCGCAAGCTGGCTGATGTCTTTAAAGCTAAATTTGACATAATAATTGCTATGAATAATGCGCTTTCTCGTATGCCGTCAAGAGAGGCTCTCAAGGATGCGGTTGAAAGCATTGTTGATCAGCTGGAAGACGGCGGCATATTTATTGCCGGCATCAGAGATTATGATGAATTATTAAAGACGAAGCCCTCCTGTTCGATGCCGTATGTCCAAAATACAGAGAACGGGCAGCGTATTTCCTTTCAGACATGGATGTGGGAGAATGAAAACTACAAGGCTGTTCAGTACATTATTGAAGATAAGAAAACACCGGAAGTGAATAAAGTTGAATACGAATACAGAGCAGTTCGAAGAATAGAATTGACAGAGCTGCTGACCTTATGCGGATGCAATTCTGTTGAGTGGAAATTTCCCGAAGAGACAGGCTTTTACCAGCCGATGGTAATTGCAAGAAAATAGACAAATTCCAATTTGTCCGCTTGATGAGTGGGTATGCTTTTACTTGCTTCAAGCTAAAATATGCTCCGTTTGCTTACTTTTGCGCACGAAAGCCTTTTTTCGTTAAAAAGCAAGGTACATTGTTTTGAAGCATGTTGTAGTTGAGTTATTGATTATACAGCAATATGATGATATAATGCATTTAAGCGCGGAAAAGATTTCCGTTACGTTTTGATACAGACAGGAGGATGTGTTATGAAATTATCAAAGATAATATCAGTTATACTTCTCGTTGCCATTATGGCGGTGATGCTTGCGGGATGTACTGATCTTGTAAGCTTATTCGAGAACGAAGATGTGCGCAGTAACACAGATAAGATGATCTTAGGAATTATCGAGAATGATGTTGAGTCTGCGTATTCTGTTGTTGATTCTTATTATACAGCAGAAGATTTTACAAAGGCTTTTATAGAAATGAGAGAGACGATCGGTGAAGCTGATGAATGTGAGATGGAGCTGCTTTCTGCCTATACCAACAAGTCTATTACTGCAGACGGTTCCGTTACTACATATACAGCTGCATACAAGTTGACGGTCAATTCTCAGGTGTACGTTGTGGACGTTGAGCAGACGTCTTTAAGCGACGATCTTCATCGATTTTATATTACGCCCTTCAAGAATACCGACTATTACAGTGTCGGAAATATAACAAATATGTCGGATGCGTCTGCTTTTCAGTGGATAATGCTGATATCCAATCTTGTTGTTATAGGATTGGCGGTATATGCAATAATTGATTGCTGCTGCCACAAGATCAAGTTAAAGCCGCTGTGGATAGTATTGATAATACTGGGAATCGTTTCTGTCGGTGCAACTATTTCTGCAAACAGCTTCAGATTCAACTTTAATTGCGGATGGATCACGGCATACAGTGCGTTTATAACTTATGGCGGCGGCACTAAGGTATTCAGAATGCTGATTCCCATAGGCACTTTCGCCTACTTTATCTTCAGGATCATTACGATAGTAAAAGATCGTTGCTTTAAAAATGAAGTTGCAGATACTGCATCCAATATGCATAATACGATCGATAATTTCACAGAAGAATAATCAAACGAAAAAAGGTGGTGCTTTTGCACCACCTTTTCAGCGTGTCGAAAAAGTCGACACGCTGTGAGACTGCCGAGAAAGAGTGCAGGTTAGGCGACGGCAAATTCGTCGCCGGGGGGCGGTACGGCAGAGTTTGTTGTCGCCTAAAGCGGAAAGCTGTCGCGTGTGCGACAGCTCTTTCTTTTTTGTATTCCGGATTTAAATATATCTTTCTTCGCAGATCAATTATTTTCTGCGGTCTGTGCCTTTATCGACAGTCTGAAAGGTGGTGCTTTTGCACCACCTTTTAAAGCTTATTGGCTATTACCTCTGCTATTCTTATCCACAGGGGGATATTTCTAAGGATAAGAAAAAGAAGAAGCAGGCCGCAGAGGATCAGCACTGCGGGGACGTTATACATTTGCTCAAGTATCTTTGCGGGCAATTTTCTTTCTGCAAGTATTGCGATATTGATAAGCACTACCGTCAAAATAAGATATAGAGTCAGAAAAAACAGATACTCGTTATGATGAAATGCTTCGATGACATGACCGTTGAGAAGGGAATTGACAAAATGTGTTCCGCCGCATGTGACACATTTACCACCCATAAGCGTCCACATACAGGGATCATCTACGGCAAGCATATTATCCGTTAGCCTTTCGCAGAAAAAACCGATGGGAATGAGCAAAATGTCAAAAATGACCACTATTAATTTTCTGTGTTTTTTTATTATTTTAAGCATATTTCAAGGATAACAAAAAGGCCACCTCAGGTGGTCCTTTTGTATTAAAATCAATAGAACAGATCGTTAATAATATCTTCTGTTACGCCGGAGAAAGAGAGAATAAGGCTGATAATGAAAGCGATAACGTTAAGAGCAACACCTATTGCAGAAAGGATGAAGCCGATCTTCGCCTGCTTATTATCAATACCAACAGCCTTAGACTTCTTAACAGCCATAATGCTGAGAACGATACCGACAGCACCCACGATAAGTGCTACGGGACCAATACATCCACATGCACAGGAGCAAAGTACACTCAGTGCTGTACTTACGATACCAAGGATAAAAGAAGCAAGACCGAGCTTCTTGCCGGGATCCTCAGTTGCGGGAGTTGCTTCAGGAGCAACGCCTACATTGCCGAAGTCAGGGGCGGGTGTATATGTCTGATTCTGAGCAGGTGCAGCCTGAAGAGATGCACCGCAGTTAGCGCAAAATGCAGAGTTATCTACGTTGTTTGCGCCGCAATTCTTACATACCATAATATTAATACCTCCGATTAATGATAATAAAAGAATTATATCATGATTTGGTACCGAATTCAACAGTTTTTGCCAAAAAAATGCAAAAAATATTAATTATTTGTTTTCTGTCTTCATATGTAAAAAAACACTGATATTTATATAGATTCCTTGATTGACAGAGGGTTTTCACTGTGATAAAATCAATGTGTATATGCGCGGAAAGGGGCTTTTTTATGGCAAGTAAATGGAACGGAAAAAATGTTCTTTGTATTGGTGACAGCTTGACCTCAGACGGACGATGGCAGGCACGGTTTGCTGAATTGACAGGTGCAAATATTGAAACTCACGCATACGGCGGTCTCGGTATAATTGAGATAATCGACGGGAAGACTGCTTCTGCGGATAAGTCTGTATGCTACGATCCGATCACAGGTACAGGATTTGAATTTGGTCCTCTCACTGTCGAGGAGGTAGGAAAGGCTGATCTTATTATCTGTCTAATGGCATACAACGAGCGTCATATAGAGTACGGCAACAGAGGAGATATGTATCCTAGTGACAACACGCTTCACGGCAAGTATGCTTATGCTCTGGAGAAGATATATTCGTTTATTGATGAAAGCGGCAATCATAATTGCCGTATCATGCTTGTTTGTCCCCATTGTGTAGGCAAATACGACTGGATAGATGTTGACGGATACGGTGAATTTCCTGCTGGAAGCGGCAGAAGCCTTGAGACTATGGCTGAGGCTATAAAAGATATTGCCGCATTTTTCAATCTTCCGTGCTACGATGCATGGCATAACAGCGGAATAAACAGATATACCTGGAAATATTTCGCCGCATCCCCTGTTGCCATCCGCCCCGACTACGATCCGAATGAAGAAACTATAGCGCCTTATCCTCAGTATGCTGACCAGGCGCACCTTAATGCAATAGGATATCAGCGCATCGGCGAATGCATAGCCGCTGCGGCTGAGACTATATAAGAAAGGACTTTTTATGAACTACACAGCACAGAGATCAAGAGATAAGTTTACAACGGCACCTCAGCTTTTAGCAAAGCTTTTCAATGAGGCAAGGGATCATATAGACGCTGAATTTCTCTCTGCCGACAGAAGCACTGTTTTGGGAATTTCAGGTCTGCCATTCAAGGCTCCCATATGCAATTTTATTATGGGAGAGAAGGAGGTCCTTGACTATATCGACTCCTTTGAGGGAAGCATACACATTGCATACGGTGATGATATCACAGCAAACGGTGATTTTGTTCCGGAAAATATTGCAGAAATAATCGAGGATGCCATTGCTTATGCAAAGGCAGGCGTTGGCTTCCTTAACGAAAAGGGCGAGCACGTAATCGATCTTAAGGGTGCTTTTGTGGGCACTCACTATACAGTAAATCTTCTTCTGGGATGCAGAGTTGGCTTTGACAAGCCTATGATA
Source organism: Clostridia bacterium (assembly GCA_017482495.1). Lineage (GTDB taxonomy): Bacteria > Bacillota > Clostridia > Oscillospirales > CAG-272 > Avispirillum. The sequence continues at coordinate 8,479 of JAFUMU010000031.1, forward strand.
ACAACTCCCAAATCTGCTCTTGATGCCTTCGGACGAGGTGCCTTCAGAGCCAGTGCACATACTCAGGTATATGCATCCCGTTGCGTTCTTAATCCCGAAGAGGCAGGAGAGCCTGCAAACCGTCAGCTTTACATAACTGAAAATAATCAGCAGATATTTTATTCTGCAGATGCAAATACAAATGTTAAGAGTGCCGTCTGTACTCATAAGCCCAACCATACTGTTATCGAATATGAAACGGAATGCGGTCTTAAGATAACAAGAAAGATATTCATCCTTCCTCAGTATGAGGGTATGCCCGAAGCAACTGAGGCGCAGATAGTTAAGGTGGAAAATCTTACAGACCGTGACCGCGATCTCCGAATCGTAATGACAGGTATGCTTGCGGTGTGCGATTCCGCAACTGTTATGAACGATATTATGTACGGCGCCATTACTCACGAGTCCGGCGTTATTATGGACGAAAATGGCAAGGTCCTTGCGCTTTCTCCCGCATCCAATCCTATGTATGCAAAGAGAAGCCGCAGATTTGCAACCATGCTTGTAAACGGACAGCCTATGGACGAATTCTGTACAACATATAAGGATTTCGTAGGTCGTGGTACACTTGAATTTCCTCAGAATGTTGCACGTCTCAATTCCAGACTCAACAGAAAAAACATCCCCTTCTTTGCAATGGCAAAAGCCTTCAGTCTTAAGGCGGGAGAAGTAGCGCATATTGACGAATTTGTAGGCTTTACATACAGTGAGCAGGATGCGCTTCCTCAGCTTGACGGAATGCTTAAGGTTCTTTTTGACCGCTATAGCGACACGACTCAGTCGGAACGCGACCTTAAGGATGTTATTGATTTCTATAAAAACTATTCATCATATCTTGTTCTTAATACCGAGGACGAAAAGCTTAACGCATACGTTAACAACAACCTTCCTTTCCAGGTTCTTTATCAGTCCTTCCTCTCCCGTTCATTTGCGTGGACTCAGAAGTCATTCCGTATGATAGGCTTCAGAGAGATACAGGATATGTATCCCTCTCTTTACTATCTTGCGGCTATGGGTAATGCGCCTCTTGCAAAGGAAATGATCAGCCAATGGGTGCAGAACGTTTACGAGCACGGATACGCGAACCATAATTTCTATTGGGAGGGCAACGGTGCAGGTGATGCCTCCGACGACCAGCTTTGGCTGATGCAGGCAGTTTACAGATACGTTTCTCTGACCGGCGACGTGGGCTTCCTTTCCGAGGAATACCCCATTGCAGGCAGTGATAAAAAGCGCACCGTATTTGAAACAATGCTGGCGGCAGTAGTATACAGCGGAAAGATCGCTGTAGGCAAGCATAATCTTCCTGTTCTTGACCATATAGACTGGAACGACTGCCTCAAGCTTGACGACGACAGTATCAGCGCCCCTCTCCGTATAGAGCTTTATAAAAAACAGCTCAGCGAAAGCGGTAAGCAGTGGGGGGAGGTCCCCTTCGAGAGCCATTCCTGCGAAAGCGTTATGAACGCATTCCTGCTTAAGATCGCAGAGGACTACCTGAGCGAAATGGCTGAGATGATGGGCAATAAGGAGAAGGCGGAGGAGCTTCGCAGAATGTCGGATGAGCTTCTTTCAAATATCCAGGCTCACGCTTGGAAGGAAAACTTCTTTGCACGTTGCCTTATCAACAATCCTGCCAAGGGATATACATACGTTGGCGCAAAGAATGACGGTCTCTCAAGAAACCCCGATTTCGACGGATCCTACTTCCTTAACTGCTTTAGCTGGTCTATCCTTTCAGGCTCTGCTACAGAGGAGCAGATAAAAGCTATGCTTGTTCCTCTCAATAACTGTATCAGAACTGATGCAGGCTTCCTGCTTTCCTCTCCCTGTGACCTCGGCAAGATATCCAAGACCACCGCAGAGGATCATTACTACTACGGTGACCGCGAAAACGGAGCGGTGTTCAAGCACGCCACAATGATGGCAACAGCGGCAATGTTCAAGGCGGCAAAGGTTGTGAGCGATGTTTCTCTTGCGTCAGAGCTTTGCGAGATGGCGTTCTGGATGCTTGACAGAGTATTCCCATATAAGACACTTGAAGATCCCTTCGTGATCATGAGTAACCCTCGATTCTGTACTCAGTATAATAACAGCGAAACTCTTGAGGGCGTAGGACCTATGCTGTCCGGAACTGCAAGCTGGCTCACACTTACGGTATTTGAATTTCTCGGAATGGGATATACTGAGGGTGGACTTACCTTCTCTCCCGTTCTCAGAAGCGATATGACAAGCATCGACTACGAGATAAAGAGAAACGGTACCACATTTGCTGTTAAGGTAACAAAGCCCTGCGGCTTTGCGCGAGTTTCGGATAATACTGAATACTATTTCGACGGTGAAAAGTGTGATTCCGTTATCCCCGATCCTGCTGACGGCAAGCGCCACACTGTTGAGATAAGACTTTGATCTGATATAATATTTCAAAGCGGAGACACTTCAGGAAGAAGCTGTCTCCGTTTTTTGTGACTTGGTCACAGATGGGAGAGAAGTGCCCTAAAACCTATTGAAAAGATATGGATATATGGTATAATAATATCAGGCAGGGATATAGTGTATTGTAATAAGCCTGAAAATATGATACAATAGTAAAAAACTTATATAAGGACGTTGCTATGAAAAAATATATTCTTGCCCTTGATGAGGGTACTACAAGCGCGCGCAGTATCCTTTTCGACCGTGACTGTAATATTATCAGCATGGCTCAGCATGAGATACCTCTCAGTTATCCTCAGCCCGGTTGGGTGGAGCAGGACCCTATGACTATATATGCCAATCAATATGCCAGCCTCACTGAGTGTATCGCTAAAAGCGGTATCGATCCCGAGGAAATAGCAGGCGTGGGAATAACCAATCAGAGAGAGACTGTTATCGTTTGGGATAAAAATACAGGCAGACCTGTTTACAATGCCATTGTGTGGCAATGCAGAAGAACTGCAGATATGTGCGAGAAGCTTATAGAAAATGGATATGCAGATTATATATCTGATGTGACCGGACTCAGACCTGACGCTTACTTCAGTGCAACAAAGCTGAAGTGGATCCTTGATAATGTTGAAGGAGCAAGAGAAGCGGCGGAGAGGGGCGATCTGCTTTTCGGAACAGTTGACACTTGGATATTGTGGAAGCTCACCGACGGAGAAGCACATGTGACCGATAGAACCAATGCTTCAAGAACAATGCTTTATAATATCGAAAGCGGTGAGTGGGACGAAAAGCTCCTTAAGCTGCTGGATATTCCACGCAGTATGCTTCCTGAGGTGCGAAGCAGCAGCGAGGTGTACGGATATCTTCGTATAATGGGTAAAAGACTTCCCATCTGCGGTATAGCAGGCGACCAGCAGGCAGCACTTTTCGGACAGGGCTGTTTTACTGCAGGAGAAATGAAGAATACATACGGCACAGGCTGCTTCCTTCTCGCAAATACAGGAAATGAGAGGATACACAGTAATCACGGACTCCTTACTACAGTGGCCGCCACCGAGAAGGGGAGAGCGGTTGAGTATGCTCTCGAAGGAAGCGTGTTCGTGGCAGGAGCGGTCATAAAATGGCTCAGAGACGAGATGAGACTTATTTCCGAATCTCTTGACAGCGAGTATTTTGCATCAAAGGTCAAGGATAACGGAGGGGTGTATGTCGTTCCTGCCTTTGCGGGACTTGGAGCTCCATATTGGGATATGCACGCGAGAGGAACCATTACAGGACTTACCGGCGGAGTGGGTGCCAATCACATAATCAGAGCGGCGCTTGAATCCATAGCATATCAGACGGAGGATGTTATCCGTGCAATGCAGGCGGACTTTGGCGGTGAGATCAAAGTTCTGCGTGTGGACGGAGGAGCATCTGCCAATGACCTGCTTATGCAGTTTCAAGCAGATATATCCGATGTGCAGGTCTTCCGCCCTCATACTATGGAGGCAACTGCTGCGGGAGCTGCCTTTCTTGCAGGACTTGCTGTGGGATTTTTCCGCGACAGAGAAGAGATACGAGAGAAGCTGTGTCAGGGAAAAGAATTTATTCCCATGATGCCGTCTAATGAGCGAGAAAAGCTCATTAGCGGATGGCACAAAGCAGTGAGAGCCTGCAGGGTGGACTGAGATGGAAATTGTTGAAAGCTCCGTCCTTTCTTCCGACGGTATACATTATCTTAGGGGCAGAGTCTATATTCCGTGCGGTGAAGTGAAGGGATACCTACATATAGTTCACGGTATGGCAGAGCATATAGGCAGATACGACCCTTTTATGAAAAGTATGACAGAGCAAGGATTTATTTGCTTTGGCTATGATCATATAGGCCACGGTATGACCGCAGGTGAGAGCGAGCTTGGATTTATAGCTCCCTCTTACGGTTGGAAGTATCTGTGCAAAGATGTTGAAGTGTTCGCTTCGCACATAAGAGCACAGTATGGAGAAATGCCGTATTACCTTATGGGGCACAGCATGGGCTCGTTTATCGTGCGTATAGCTGTGACTATGGGAAGTAAGCCCGATCGGCTCATAATTATGGGAACGGGGGGGCCTAATCCTGCTGCAGATATAGGCATTGCGCTTTGCAGAATCATTTCAGCTTTGTTTGGCGAAAAGCATGTGTCCGGTTTTATAAATAAAATGGCATTTGGATCATATAATAAACGATTCCCTGCAGAAGGGGAGCATGCGTGGCTGACTAATGTGGAGAGTCAGAGGCTCAACTACGAAAATGATCCCCTCAGCGGTTATGATTTTACCGTAAGCGCAATGGCAGATCTCATGTTGCTTAACAGGAATGCCAATGCGGACAGTATTTTCAAGAATACATCAAGTACGATGCCCATTCTCCTTGTTTCGGGAGAAGATGATCCTGTAGGAGACTACGGAGTCGGAGTTAAAGATGTTTTCGGCAGATATAAGTGGGCGGGATGCACTGTTGAGATGAAGCTGTATGAGGGCTGCAGACACGAGATACTTAACGATATTTGCAGCGAAAAAACAGTTTTGGATATACAGAATTTTCTTTCTCAGTGCTGAAAATGCTGATTTGCCCAAAAATAGTATTTATGGAAACATTTTTTTGAAAAAAACGCAGAAATATTTATATAGGGCTTCCTTTTTGTGAAAAGTTGATGTATAATAATCAGAGAAAATATTTTAATAACATATACTGTTAGGAGAATGTGATATGAATTATATGTATGAAGGTTGGGCCGGCTTCGAAAAGGGTAGCTGGGTCAATGAAATCGATGTAAGAAGCTTTATCAGACATAACTTCACACCCTATGACGGTGATGAGAGCTTCCTTGTAGGTCCCACACAGACAACTAAGGATCTTTGGGCTCAGGTTCTTGATCTTACAAAGCAGGAAAGAGAAGCAGGCGGAGTTCTGGATATGGATACAAAGATCATATCCACTATCACATCTCACGGTCCCGCTTACCTTGACAAGGATAAGGAGCAGATCGTAGGCTTCCAGACAGACAAGCCATTTAAGCGTGCTCTTATGCCCTATGGTGGTATCCGTATGGCAGAGAAGGCTCTTAAGGATAACGGATATGAGATAGACCCTGAGGTTAAGGAGTTTTTCGAGGTTCACAGAAAAACTCACAACGCAGGTGTATTTGATGCATACACACCTGAAATGAGAGCTTGCCGCTCCAGCCATATCATCACAGGTCTTCCCGACGCTTATGGCCGCGGCCGTATCATCGGTGATTATCGTAGAGTAGCTCTTTACGGTGTTGACAGACTTATCGAAGATAAGATGGAGCAGAAGGCAACAACACGTTCTGCAATGTATTCTCAGGTAATTCGCGCAAGAGAAGAGCTGGCAGAGCAGATCCGTGCTCTTCAGGATCTTAAGAAGATGGCAGCAAGCTACGGCTATGATATTTCCAAGCCCGCTACCAACACTAAGGAAGCTATCCAGTGGCTCTACTTCGGCTACCTTGCAGCAGTCAAGGAGCAGAACGGTGCTGCTATGTCTCTTGGACGTACTTCCACATTTATCGATATTTATGCTGAGCGTGACCTTGCAAACGGTACATTTACAGAGGAGCAGCTTCAGGAGTTGGTTGACCACTTCATTATGAAGCTCCGTCTCATCAAGTTTGCACGTACACCTGAGTACAATGCGCTCTTCTCCGGTGACCCCCAGTGGGTAACAGAGTCTATCGCAGGTGTAGCTATTGACGGACGTCACATGGTAACAAAGATGTCCTACCGTTACCTGCATACACTTGAGAACCTCGGTGCGGCTCCCGAGCCTAACCTTACAGTTCTCTGGTCTGTAAGACTTCCCGATAACTTTAAGCGCTTCTGCGCAAAGATCTCTATCGAAACATCCTCCGTTCAGTACGAGAACGACGACCTTATGAGATTCACTCACGGTGACGATTACGCTATCGCTTGTTGCGTATCCTCCATGAGACTCGGTAAGGAAATGCAGTTCTTCGGCGCAAGAGCAAACCTTGCAAAGTGTCTGCTTTACGCGATCAATGGCGGTGTAGACGAGATCTCCGGCAAGCAGGTTGGCCCTGAGTTCAGACCTATCACAAGCGAGTACCTTGACTATGATGAGGTTATGGCAAAGTACGATGCAATGATGAAGTGGCTTGCAGGCGTATATGTAAACACCCTGAACATCATTCACTATATGCATGATAAGTACTGCTACGAGAAGATCCAGATGGCTCTTCATGATAAGAATGTGACCCGTTGGTTTGCAACAGGTATCGCAGGTCTTTCCGTTGTAGCAGACTCACTTTCCGCTATTAAGTATGCAAAGGTTAAGTGTATCCGTAACGAGGCAGGAATCGTTGTTGACTATGAAGTAGAAGGCGACTTCCCCAAGTATGGTAACGACGATGACAGAGTTGACGCTATCGCACATGATATCGTTCACATCTTCATGGAGCATGTAAGAAAGAACCACACATACAGAGGCGGTATCCCCACAACATCTATCCTTACTATCACATCCAACGTTGTATACGGTAAGAATACAGGCTCTACACCTGACGGCAGAAAGAAGGGTGAGGCATTCGCTCCCGGAGCTAACCCCATGCACAGACGTGATACACACGGTGCGGTTTCATCCCTTGCTTCCGTATCTAAGCTTCCCTTCAAGGATGCACAGGACGGTATCTCCAATACCTTCTCCATCATTCCCGGTGCACTTGGTAAGGACGATCATATCTTTGCAGGCGATATCGAGGTGGACTTCGATTGCGATAACGGCGCTTGCAGCACACCTACTCTCTTTGAGGGTCTTGACGCTGAGTAATCATAAGTGAATATTCTTTGCCGGGCGGACTTCGCCCGGCGGAGATTACTTTTATATTTGAAAAGGAGAATATTATTATGGCAGCAACACAGAATCAGATCGATAATCTCGTATCTCTTCTTGACGGTTATGTAGCTAAGGGTGGTCATCACCTTAACGTTAACGTATTTACAAAGGAGACTCTGCTTGATGCGCAGGCTCATCCCGAGAAGTATCCCCAGCTTACAGTTC
>JAFUMU010000032.1 GCA_017482495.1 Clostridia bacterium
AGCTTTGGGATATATCTTTTCATCAGGGTTGTACACATTGATTTCGTCATAGTATGCTCGGTAGTTTTGCATACGGTCGTTGAGTTCGGGAGCGAGAATCTGCAAAAACGATACCGCACCGAGCTTTTTGCCTACGCCAAACTCCTTGCCGTTGCGGAACTCAAAGGAGCTTGGAGCGATAAAGTCCTTTAGCTTCCTCTGGAGAAAGTCGATCGGAAATTTTATTAAATACCTGAGCTACATAAAATTTAGCGTTAGCTACATCATCATCGACATTGAGATCGACAATGTACTGCCACATCTCATCAGCCAGTTCAGATGAAATTTTATATGCCGATGCGAGAATATCGCCCAACTCATTCAGTTTCTTTGATGCCTTGGGTTTATGATCTTTTATCTTCTCAAATCTATCTTGAATTTTCTGTAATGTGTTTATCATAAAGATAGTCCTTTCATATTTGAAATCATTAGCTCACTATTACTTGCTGTCAATCCGGACAGCTTCGCATATATCGCCAATATCACAATCAAGATAATCGCAAATACGCAGAAGTACAGATAGGGCAACTTCTTCACCTTTATTGAGCTTGCTCATTGTACTTGTCGATATTCCTAATTCTTTTCTTAACGTCACCTTGGTGATGTCTCTTTGGATAAGCAATACCCAGAGTTTTTTGTAGCTAATTTTCATGTAAACACCTCTAATCTATAGTTTTGAAGTGTGGTTATACTTACTCATAATGTATTATAGCACAAAAATGTCGAATTAACAATAATATCGTTTGATAATTCACAAAATAGTTTCGCCTTCTCGAAGTTTGTAATTGAAAAGTCACCAATTCTAATGAATGATATGCCTGCTAAATCTTGACAAAACACATCTTTTTTGCTATAATATAAGTGAACAAAGACATCTAAGACACGCAGACACCTATACAAGCTTTTGCTTGACACAGGGTCTGCTTTTTTCATACAACAAAAAGAAAGGATTGATGCCGAACACAAACGCCAAAGACACCTAAGACACCTTCAAATTCAACCACCAGCATACGAAGGAGGAACTCTTGGGTAGACGCAAAAAACTCATCAACAATACTAACATTCCGCAGCACACCATCGAAAGTATCGCTCGTCGACTCCTTCCCGACATTATGGTATACTACCAAAGCGAAGAGGGTCAGCGAGAGTTCGCAGAATGGAAAGCGGAACAAGAAAAGCTCAAGACATCCAAAGACAACAAAAGCGGCAAGTCCGTTTAACAATACAAATATGGCTCAGAGGGCAACAAACGCTCTCTGAGCCATTTCTATATTGTGACATAAAGTAGCCGCCACATGGAACAAACGCTCCTTGTGGCGGCTTTGACTTGCTATATCTGCACCGGAATATAGCAGAAAACAGATTATTCAAGAATCAGACCTTGTGTTCCTTTTTCTTGTTTCGATTCATTTCATTCATCGGAATAGAAAAGAAAGAATATTAGTTAGTAATTCTTTATATTAGTATTTCTTTTATCTATATTTATTTGTGCGGGAGTTTCCAGACGTGGTTTTACCATATATGGCAAAACCAGATACGGAAAAGCCGTATGTGGTGATTAGTCCAATGGCTTGTATTCGGTTACGGTTTTCAGATAAGCTTCGGGATCGCCGTTCAGTATCAGTTCAGCATACGCTATTGGGTCATTGTAGATCAGATAGTCCAGTTCCGACCGCTAATACATATTGTCGGCAATCTCATTCTCTACAGCAATGGTATCAATGGCAATCATACTGCCATCTGAAAACTTCAGCTCCACACATATGGTATCGAAGTTAAATTCACAACTAATCAGTTTTTTCATAATCAAATCCTCCATAATCAAGATTGTTTTTTCTTTCTCGGTCCTCTTGGTTTGGAGTCCGGACGTTTTATTATACCGTTTTTGAAGTGAGTGTCCTCAAACTTCTCGAAATAAACAAATAATCCGAACCCGTCTCCCACAGGGAAGATCTGGTTCGGATTATATTGCTTTGGTGCCGGTGGCGGGGGTCGAACCCGCACGGTATCGCTACCAACGGATTTTGAGTCCGCCTCGTCTGCCAATTCCAACACACCGGCTTTTTCTTTTCTCGTCTTACGACTTAGTTAGTATATCATACTCATTTTGATTTTGCAAGAGTTTATTCAAAATTCTGATAACGAAAAGATCCGGGGTCAGAATTACTACACATAATACACGATTTAACCGTTGGACTTATACTTGTGTTATCATACGATGGTACATCAGATCGTTCATCTTATATCATCTAAATTTAATTACGTAAGGGCTGACAATTTTTCTCACATTCTTTATATCGAGTATCAATTGACATTTTGTCAAGTCTGTCAATATATATATTAAGTCCCCAAATTTAATAATAGATAAATGAATTTGCACGTTGTATAAATAATGAGTATTGAAACACCGCAACGCATATGTTACTATTTAGATGTAGAGGTGATTTAATGGATTTTGTAACTATCGGCAAAAACTATCCTGCAGGTAAAATTGTACCTATAAAATGTGTTGTTAACGACAAGTTGGATAATATCAACATTATGAATCAATGCTTTTTATTGATAGTTTTAACTGAGGGAAATGCAACTTTTAAAGTTGGTAATGATACTGTTTCTGCTACCGCTCCATGCTTTGTATGTTTTAATGAGAGAGTAAATCCTCTAATTGTATCAAAAAAGAAATGTAAAAATATTGCCGTTTATTTTCATCCTCAATTCCTGAATTTAAATATGACATTTGATCTGATACGGTCAAACACATATGAAGATATTGCGAATGTGCACGATATGTTTTTATTGAAACCTTTTGCAGATGACTATAAAATTGTCCCTATAGCGGAAAGCTACAGTGACAGCATCCATTCTGCGTGTGCCGGAATGGTTTACGAGTTAACTGAACAGCGCGACTGGTATTGGACTTGCCGCGGACGCTCTTACTTTATGGAAGTAATAATAGCGTTAGAGCGTATGTATAATCTTATCCAAAAACAAGAGCTGTCAATAGCTTATAATGTAAAAGATCAGAAGCTGAGAGAAGCTATACTTTTTATCGAAGGACATTATTTTCATAACGTCACTTTGGAAGATATAGTTTCAAAAGTCGGTATCAATCATACTACTCTGACAACTCTTTTTAGAGATGAATTGGGTGTATCTGCCATAGAGTATCTTATGGATTACCGCATAAAGATAGCTAAGAAAAAACTATCATTTACTTTTGTTCCAATAAAAGATATAGCAAAACAGTGTGGATTTAAAACTGTTCAGCATTTCACAAGAGTATTTAAAAAATATACTGACGAAACTCCGGCAACATATAGGAACAGAACTTTTGAAAAAAGAGTTTCTGAATTAGGTTAGGAGATAAATAAAATGATATGCACAAATTGCAACAAAAAGATAAAAGACGATAGTTTGTTTTGTCCTCACTGTGGGTTAATTCCCAACACTTCTTCCAATAACAGTAGCGAACCTATGGTATATAAGCAAAACCCTTTAGAAAATGAAAAACTACAAAAAATCTTACATTACATATTGCCATTTCTATCTATTGGGGTGATATGTTTGTGGTTATGCAAAACTATATCATTAAATGCAGGAAGTAATTCAGGATCATATAGAATAGATTTACCCCTATCACTTCTATTGAAAGATTTAACCTTATTATCAGTAGGATTGGCTGTAGCCTCTTTTGCAATCAGAGGTTTTCTTCTTGTTAAGAAAGATAAACGAAATATGATTTTATATTCTTTATCAGCTTTATCAGACATAGTCAGCTTAGGTTGTCTTGTATTTAAGCTTTTGGATGTAAAAACAAGCGTTGCAAATGGTATTTACGAGAACCTGAACAGTGCTCAATTTAGTCTTAATACTTTGGGTTGGATCTTTATGGTTATATGTGTTGTATCGATTTTAATTCATCTGCTATTAATCTTTGGCAGAGGGAAAACAGAGGTAAATAATTGACATGAAAGCCGCTATTATAGCAATAGTATTAGGATCAGCACTCGGTATTGTTAAATTATGTATAAGGACAAAACTGTTCGACGGATGGGCCTATAATAAAACCTTTGCATGTCCCAATTGTGGTGCCAGATTTAATGTAAAATGGTATCAGATGATTTACAAATTCTATACGGTTTCAATGTATAATGCGGCTCATCTAAAATGCCCTATTTGTCATAAAAAGGATATGTGTAGTGTCGTATATGAGGAAAGATGAAATGAGAGCTATACTTACCGATTTAGATAGAACTTTATTACGTTCTGACAAAAGTATATCCCAATATACGCAAGATGTTTTACAGAAATGCCACGACAAAGGAATCCTTATTTTTGCGGCAAGCGCAAGACCATTAAGAGCTATTTGGGAATACAATGATTTGGTCGGATTTGATGCAATCACAGCTACAAATGGAGCTGTTGTGTCGCTTCCCGGAAAACTATTAGAAACTGGCATCCCATGTAAATGCGGCGAAAAAATACTTTCGGATATTCTCCGGTCCCCCGATATATTTCTTTCCATAGAAACAAGCAAAGGGCTATACTCAAACAGAGATATTCCTATATGGAAACCAATTGTGTACGATAAATTTCCAAAAATGCCTGAAGACATCATTCTGTATAAAATACTGGTAAGCAGTCAGCAGAAGGCATTATATGATAATATAGAAACTGTTTTGACTGATGATGTTTATTACACTATTGCCGATAATATGCTTATACAAATAATGAACAAAGAAGCTTCCAAGTGGAACGGAATTAAACAAATGCTTTCTCACTTTAATATTTCACCCACCGATGCAGTCTATTTTGGTGATGATAATGACGATATAGAACCTATAAAAAACTGCGGACTTGGCGTAGCTGTGTCTAATTCCATACCTGCGGTTCTTGACGTGGCAGACAGAATTGTCGATAGTAATGATCTTGATGGCGTGGCAAAGTGGATCGAAAAATATCTACTATAACAATTTAAAATTAGAAAAGATGAATGCTATGAATATTATAAAAAACACAATTATATATTAAAAACAAAGATAAATGACAAATCTTTGGAACTCGTCTCCCTCCATGATGTGCATTTACCTTTTACTTTACAAGTGGAACAATGATCCCGATGTGGTTTATTGGGCAGATTCAGGGAATTTTGATATATGTACCAAGGAAGATGTACGTGGTATATACAGATATGTTTCTGAAAAAGCTTTCTGCTTTTTAATGATTTACGGCGACAATCCTATAGGAGATTGCTGGGTACAAGAAATGAAAGAAGCAGGCAAACTGCCATTAAAAACGGCTTTGTTGAATCCGGCAAACAAGATGTTATCGATAGTGACAGAGCGAAATTTGAGTATTTCTATATGATGGACAAAAATTTGATGAGGTAAATATATGAATCTTTCTTTTATTCCTCCCAAAGTCCATATACTTATAAATCGTATTCCTATTTAGATCACACACTCTTACAAGCTCTGATACGTTGAGCTGGCTCTTTGAGTAGGCAGGATAATGTCTGTAAAAGCTTAGTAATATTGTATTTCTATTTACAACATCTATCTATGGTGATATAATTGGTTTAGAAAGTTTTCTGAAGGGATGCTCATTATGCTTTACGAATTACAGAATCTTCAATCACGCTCTGCCTCGGCTGAAAATCCTACGGGTGGAAAATCTATGGGTGGGCTTGTCGGCGGCGGTCACAAGGGCTCTCCTTGTGTACAATGGGTGAAGCCCGGTCAAGTGGTAACTCTTCTTGACGTTGAGGGCTGCGGCACGGTGCGTCATATTTGGCTTACGTTTCCTCCCTATCATCCCGATCTTTATCGCGGTCTCGTTATAAGAATGTACTGGGACGGGCAGGAGCAGCCTTCCGTTGAGGCCCCTGTTGGGGACTTCTTCGGAATCGCTCACATGAGATACCGTCAGATGAGCACTGAGCTTACTTCCTTTCAGGCAAGCAACGGTCTTAACTGCTTTATTCCCATGCCTTTTCGCAAGTCTGCGCGCATTACTGTTGAAAATGATTCAGACCGAACCTTTTCCGTTCTATTCTATCAAGTGGATTTCACGCTGGGTGACAAGCATCCTGAGGAAATGGGATATTTCCACGCTCAGTTCAGGCGCTCCAACTGCCATCCGTTTCACTCGGATTACGTTATTCTTGACGGCATCAAGGGGCGCGGACGTTATCTTGGCACGGTTCTTGGAGTACGCAGTGTTTGTCTTCCCGAGCAATGGTGGGGTGAGGGTGAAGTCAAGATGTATTTTGACGGAGAAAGTCAGCCTACCATTTGCGGCACAGGTGCTGAGGATTATGTTGGGTGTGCCTGGGGACTTTCAGAATGCTTCACTCCCCATCAGGGCTGTTCCGTTTGCGACAACGAAAATAAGCTCTACTCTTTTTATCGCTGGCATACCTATGATCCTATTTGCTTTGATGAGTCTATCAAGGTTACTATTATGCAGATGGGATACGGAGATGCTGCTTTTGCCAAAGAGAAATTAGGCGAGAATTTTGTTTCTTATCCTGCCGCGGGTGCTGATGAGGATCTTTGCTATTATGACAGAAGTGACGATTACTGTTCTGTTGCCTTCTGGTATCAGACACTTCCCACTATGCCATTCCCTCCCTTCCCCTCTAAGGAGGAGCGAATGAGGGACATTCCGCCTGAGACAGAAACGGCAAAAAGAAACGATCTTTAAAATATAGAGACGGGATACGTGCATGAACTGCATCCCGTCTTTTTTACAAATATCCTATTGACTTTTTAATAATATCACGATATAATAACATCAGTTATATAACATTAGTTATTTTTGGGAGGTCAGTATGCCGCCTAAGGTTAAGATTACCAAGGATGATATTATCAGAGCTGCCTTTGAAATCGTAAGAGAACAAGGCGAGGATGCACTCAATGCCCGAAACGTTGCCTCGATGCTGGGATGCTCAACTCAGCCTATTTTCTCAAATTTCACCTCTATGGATGAGGTTCGCTATGTAGTGATATGCAAGGCTGATGAAATGTACGCCTCTTTCATGAAGGACGTAACCGACAGCGGGCTCTACCCTCCCTACAAGGCCAGCGGTATGGCTTACATCCGTTTTGCCGCTGAGGAAAAAGAGCTTTTCAAGCTTCTCTATATGCGCGACAGATCAGATGAGAAAATACCTGAAACCTCGGATTTAGATGAGCAGATGTACGGTATGGTCAGCTCTAACACGGGGCTTGACACGGATACTGCAAGGCTCTTTCATCTTGAAATGTGGGCCTTTGTTCACGGTATTGCCGCTATGCATGCAACGGGATTTCTTACTCTTGACACAGAGCTTATCAGCAGAATGCTTACTGACTCATATCAGGGACTAAGAAAACAATTTGAAGGAGCGTGAGACTATGGATGCCATCGTAATTGAAAATCTTTCAAAGCACTACAAGGACACGATTGCCGTTGACGGTCTTTCTCTTTCCATAAAGCAGGGAGAACTTTTTTCTCTGCTTGGTGTAAACGGAGCGGGCAAAACGACAACTATAAAAATGCTTTCCTGCCTCGCTTCTCCCACGGGCGGAGATGCTCGTCTGCTGGGCAACAGCATTCTAACGGATTCTGCCGCCGTTAAAGAGCTTATTGCCGTTTCCCCTCAGGAAACAGCCATTGCTCCCGGGCTCACGGTCAAAGAAAACCTTGAACTCATATGCGGCATTCACGGCTTCAGAGGTGCAGAAAAAGAGGCTAAGGTTACCAGAATGACAGAACTGCTTGATCTTGCCAAAATCGCAAAAAAGCACGCAGGAAAGCTTTCTGGGGGATGGCAGAGACGTCTCTCCATTGCTATGGCGCTAATAAGCGATCCGAAGATACTTTTTCTTGACGAACCCACACTTGGTCTTGACGTTATTGCGAGAAGCGAGCTATGGGACATTATCCGTTCTCTTAAGGGAAAGATTACCATAATTCTGACCACCCATTACATGGAGGAGGCCGAGGCACTCTCCGACAGAATCGCCATTATGAAGGACGGAAGGCTACTTATTTGCGATACTTCGGACAGCATCAAAAAAGCCGCCAATACTGACAGCTTTGAAAACGCTTTCATTAAGATCGTAAGGGGGGATAAAATATGAGAATTCTTACTTTTGCGGGCAGGAATACAAAGGAAATACTGCGTGATCCTCTTAATCTGGCCTTTGGGCTTGGATTTCCGCTTGTGCTTATACTGTTACTAAGTGCAATTCAGGCTAACGTTCCCGTCAGTCTTTTTGAAATCGAACGTCTTACCCCTGGGATAACGATATTCGGTCTTTGCTTTATGACTCTATTCTCTGCCACCATCATTGCAAAGGACAGAGGCTCATCTTTTTTACAGCGGCTTTACACAACACCCTTGACAGCTTTTGATTTTATTCTCGGATACACTCTGCCCATAATCCCCATTGCATTGGCACAGAGCGTTATCTGCTATGCGGTGGCTTTAATTCTCGGGCTTGAGATAACTGTGAACATTATCCTTGCCATTCTTTTTATCATCCCAGTTTCCCTTTTGTTCATCGGTATCGGACTTCTTTGCGGAAGTATTTTTACCGACAAGCAGGTTGGTGGTATATGCGGAGCGCTGCTTACAAATCTTTGCGCCTGGCTTTCGGGCATTTGGTTTGATCTGGAGCTTGTGGGCGGCGCTTTCAAAAGGGTTGCTTACGCTCTTCCCTTCGTTCACGCGGTTGAGCTTGAACGGTCTGTTCTGACAGGAGATTTCAGCGATATAGGCATTCATTTGATGTGGGTGATACTTTATGCTATAATAGTGTTGATTGGAGCGATATTTGCTTTTTTAAGGCAAATGAAGGTACAATAAAAATAACGGCACGTCTAAAGTGCCGTTATTTTTATATTATTCAATAGAAATTACGTAGCTGTACACAGGCTGACCGCCGTTGATAACCATGACCTCTGCGTCGGGATACTTAGCGCTGAGGATCTCGGAAATGTCGTTTGCCTGATCCTCGTCTGCATCCTCGCCGTAGTATACTGCAACAGCAACTGCGTCCTCTGTCTCAACGTTTTCAAGAAGGTCTCTGATACACTGAACTCTGTTAAAGTGGCTACACTTGATCTTGCCGTTTACAAGTCCGAGAGTCTCGCCCTCACGGATCTGCGTATCACCAATCTCTGTATCTCTCACGGCATATGTTACGCTAAGTGTTGTTACAAGGCCGATAGCTTCTTTCATTGCTGATACGTTGTCATCCTTCTCCACATCGGGATCAAATGCAAGCATTGCGGAGATACCCTCGGGAACTGATACTGTTCCGAGAACAACAACTTCTCTGTCCTCTGCTACCTTTGCAGCCTGCTCACTTACCATCATAATATTTTTATTATTAGGAAGAACAAATACGATCTCTGCAGGTGTTGATTCAACAGCAGAAAGAATATCCTCAGTACTGGGGTTCATAGTCTGACCGCCTGTTACAACAACGTCAACTCCGAGGTCCTCAAAGAGCGCCTTAAAGCCATCACCCATGGATACTGCAACAAATCCGTATTTCTTTGTGATCTCAACGGGTCCCTTAGGAGCTTCTTCAACTGCCGCCTCAGGTGCTTCAGCTGCTCCTTCCGAGAGATTGGAGTGCTGCTCCTTCATATTTTCTATCTTTACTGTATAAAGAGAACCGTATTTAAGGGCTTCTGTTATTACTTTACCGGGTTCGTTTGTATGAACGTGGAGCTTAATAATTTCTGCATCGTCAACAAAAACAACACTATCGCCCATTCCGCCGATATACTTATGAAGCGCACCCGCTGTTTCCTCACCCTGATACTTTTCGCTCTTGGTTACGATACACTCGGTGCAATATGCAAATTTGATATCGTCTGTGTTAAACGTTTCGAAGTTTGCCGCAGAAGAAGTAGATTTGACTGTTTCGACTGCAATTATGGGGTTGCCCTCGATCGCTGCAACGATACCCTCAAGTGCTGTAACAAAGCCATATCCGCCGGAATCTACAACACCTGCCTGCTTAAGCACAGGAAGCATCTCAGGAGTCTTATCAAGAGTTTCCTTTGCACTTGCAAGCATAAAGGCAAACAGCGCATTCATATCAACGATTACACCGTCGTTAAGAGCCTGTTCAGCTGTTTCAGCCATAACTCTCATAACTGTGAGAATCGTACCCTCTGTGGGATTCATTACAGCTTTATACGCTTCTGATACGCCCCTCTTGAAGCCGCGAACAACGTCTGCCATATCAGCTTCTTCACAATTCTTCCACGCCTTGGATATACCACGGAAGAAAAGAGAAAGGATTACGCCGGAGTTACCTCTAGCGCCGCGAAGCATAAGATTTGCCGCTTTATGAGCTGTTTCGGAAAGGTTACCTTCGAAATTCTTGAATTCGCCTCTTACTCCGCTCATTGTTAAGCTCATATTGATACCTGTATCTCCGTCAGGTACGGGAAATACGTTAAGGTTGTTAACTGTTTCTTTATTATTCTCAAGTGAACACGCCGCGCTTATTACCATATCGCGGTACATATTACCGTTAATATTCATATCAGCTACCCTTTGATATTTATAAATTTATCGTTCTTTACCAAGGAAGAACAGTGCAAGAGTTCCGGGACCGGAATGCGCTCCAATTACTGCACCTACATATCCTATCACGATTTTCTTAGGATTATACTTTTCGCGAATAATGCCTGCTAAATATTCAGCATCTTCTATACAATCGCCATGGCTTATATAGATAACCTGATCGGCAGGATCTCCAATACCCGTTTCTCCAAGCTTCGCAGCAAGCGCCTGGATAGAGGGCTTTCTGCCTCTTGCTTTTGAAACGTTTATAAGGTGTCCTTCATTATCAACATGAAGAACAGGCTTGATGGAAAGCATTGTACCAACTACTGCTGTTGCTGCGGAAACTCTTCCGCCCCTCTTAAGATGATGAAGATCATCAACTGTAAACCAGTGACATAGGTTCAGCTTATTTGATTCAAGCCAGTCACGAACCTCTTCAATGCTCTTACCTTCATTTCGAAGCTGAGATGCGTAGTACACCAAAAGTCCTTGACCGAGAGATGCGCACAGAGAGTCAACAACAAATATTTTTCTATCGGGGTATTTCTCTCTCAGCTCATCAGCTGCTAATTTACCGGTCTGCGCTGTACTTGAAAGACCGGATGAGAATGCTACATAAAGAAGATCTTTACCGTCAGAAAGATATTTCTCCATAGCCACAATAGCTGTATCAAGATTTATAGCTGATGTAGTTGCTGACTTTCCCAAACGAAGGCTGTCATAGAAACATTTGATATCAAGCTCATTGCCGGGAATATAGTCTCCGCCATCAACTGAAACAGTAAGAGGCATAACTTCCACATCAAGCTCTTCCTGAAGAGCGACATTGAGGTCAGCGGATGAATCTGTCAACAGAACAAAATTATTCGTCATTTTATTCTTCCTTTCAAAATAACTATTTACACACTGATCCAATCTACCCTTTAAGTATAACATATTTTTTTTGCAACTGTCAATATTTTTATAAATTAGGACTCATAATTCAAAGATTTTTTATTTTCTTATCGCAAATGCAACTTCAAATCGTTCAATATGACACTTTCAAATAACAAATCGCAAACATTCATACATCAACTAATACAAATTAATTTTAAAAACTTATTCTGCGACATCATATCATACTCATTTTCCCCCAAAACTACATTTACAATCCTACACTACAGTATGATATACACGTACAAAAAGGCACCGAGAATTCTCGGTGCCTAATCTTTTAATATGTATCAACAGTCTTTCTGTTGCCGCCTATATAGTCACGCTCAAGCTTAAGTATACCGTTATCCATACGGAATACTCTGTCTGCCTGCTCTGCAATTGCAAGGTCATGTGTTACCATAAGAAGTGTCTGACCTCTTGTTTCTCTGATCTTGAGAAGGAGGCGAAGAACTTCATCTGCATTTACACGGTCAAGGTTACCTGTAGGCTCGTCTGCAAACAGCATCTGGGGATTGTTGATAAGAGCACGAGCAATAGCAACTCTCTGACACTGACCACCGGAAAGCTCACTTGGGAGGTGGTGGAGACGCTCGGAAAGTCCGAGACACTCTACAAGCTCACGGAGAGACTCCTGATAGGAAGCATCTGCCTTATTACACATTACTGTAGGAAGGAGGATGTTTTCAAGTGCTGTAAACTGAGGAACAAGGTTATGCTTCTGATAAATGAAGCCCATCTTTTCACCTCTAAAGCGTCCAAGCTCATCAACACCCATCTTTGTAATCTCTTCGTTATCGATAAGAATACGACCTGCGTTAGCTTTATCAAGACCTGCGCAGATATGAAGGAATGTAGATTTACCGGAACCGGAGGAACCGATGATTGCTACGAATTCACCCTTCTCGATTTTAATATTAGCACGGTTAACTGCTGTGATTACAGATTCAGACTGTCTATACTGTTTTATAACGTTTTCGGTCTGAAGCATATATTCTATTTCTTTTCTTGCCATTTCTTTATCCTTTCTGATGCGGATATCCGCACGATCATTTAGTTATATTCGATTCAACTTAAATTAGTCATCATCACGAACTACATTCTGGATAGCATAACGATGCTTGAAGTAGCTCTTATAGGGAATGTATACGGAGAAGAATCCGCATGCAACGGACATTACTACGGCAATTACAAGTGCATACCAAGGCATATAGAATGTATATCTTACATACTCAAATGTGAAGTTAGGCACTATCACATTGAATACATAGAACATCGCATAGCTGCATATGTAACTGAGTGCGATACTCACCACGAAGGACATTATCGCCATACTCAGACCGCCGAGGAGGTAGATGGTTCTTACATCACTCTCTGTCGCGCCCATAGACTGAATGATATTGAATTCTTTCTCTCTCTTGAGATAGTAATTTGTCTGAGAGAAGAACCAGATGATAGGTGAAATGCACAGAATAAGAACTGAAATTACAACGAACAGCTGACTGTAGTGCTTATTCTCAGTAATGAAGTTCTCTGCGTTCTGTTCAAGGTCAACTACTGTTACAGAACCGATATTCGCTGATCCGCTCTCAGTTGCGATGTCGCGGAGCTCAGATGCAAGGAATCTTGTCTGCTCGATAGAAAGATCGGGATCTGTATAGATATTGAGCTTTGTAGCCTGTGGATCTCTTTCTGTTACCTTCAGGTATGAATCATTAAGCATATATACAGGAACGCTACCGGAAGGAATATCCTTAATAACTGCGCAAACCTCAAACTCAGTATACTCATACTTATAGTTTCTGATCTGACGCTTAAGCAGATTCTTTCCTGTAAGATTAGCATCAATTGCCGTAACCGCAGTCTTATATGTACTGAGTGCGATCTTATCACCAACATCAAAATTGAATGTTTTGAGGTTGGATGTAGAGTCGCCTACGATAACATATCTTACGTTGCCCTTGCTCTCAAGCACCTTGGAGGGATCACCCTCGATCTCGTACTGGCTGAGGAACTCAAGCAGGTCGTCTGCGTTATCAGGGTCGATTGCTTTATATACTACATCGTTTGTTACTTTAAAGCTACCTGCGCCGGTGTAAGGTGAGTACGCATCCTTAACATCGTATACGAAGGGACCTGTTGCTCCAAACCTTACGTCACCTGCTGAAACAAGCATAAATGAATTGATATATCTTGCTTCTGTTACAGGGCTCTGCTTAACATCAAGGTCTTCAGCTACAGGTGTTGCGTTACCTGTGGGCTCTACGCCTGTGATAGCTCTGTAACCATCTTCTTCCTTGTACTCGGGATACTGTTCAAGGAAAGCTTCATTTACTTTCTTAATGTCGGAACTGAGGACATTATCGTATTCCATATATGAGTTATCAAGGTCGATCGTCATCTCATACTGAGGACGGGGATATTCAATACCGGTTGTATAAATATTGGAGAGATACAGACCGCAAATAAACAACGCACAGAAGATAATAGCAGATGTGAGAAGCTGAATGTTATACTTTCTGAATCTCCAAATGGAATAAAGCTCATACTGCAGAGGGAACTTCTTACCAAGGAGGTTGAAGCTCTTTCTGGGAGATGTGATCAGGTTGGAGTTGTCTTCTGTTATAATGAGAGACATAGGAGGACGCATACTCGTGAGTCGCATAGGCATAAACACAGATGCAAGAACTACTACAAAGCTGAACACAAATACTCCGAGAAGCACAAGCCCGTTGAAGGAGAATGCAAATCCGGAAGGTGCATAGATAAGATAAACTACAAGTGTAGATACAAGTACAGAAGGAACGAACATTACGAGCATAATTACGAACAGCTCCCAGAATGCTGTAAGGAACAGCATCTTAAAGTCCGCACCGAATGTCATGTATACACCATATGTGAACTTATACTGGTTCATTCTAATATTGTATATAGATGTAAGAAGGAACACAGACAGCACAAGGAGGATAACAGTGATAACAGCAAATGTTGCGTTGTTTGCTGCCACTCTGTTATTATACTCCAAGAGCATTGTAGGCTTTGTTTCAAAGCTTACGGACTCATCCTCGAGATTACCGAGAATACTGATATAGTTTTTCTCAAAGTCCTTATAATACTTCGTTACAAGCTCAGAATCTTCAAGGTTTTTTTCCTTACCGAATCGGATGTAAACATCATAAACAGGCTTTTCTTCACCCTCGTACGTATTCATACGCTCTTCGTAATCAACGATGACATAAAGCTGTTTCTGTTCGTCAAATACACCGTTCTCGCCTTTATAATCAGCAAGGAATGTGTACTGACCAAGTGTGAGATTATGTATCTCATAATGGTAGTCAGTTCTGACTTTATTTCCTTCGTCGTCAACTTCGTCAAGCTCCAGCTTCTGATCCTGCTTGATCTGCTGATACTCTACGGAGTTGTTGTTAGTTGCTGAGATAGCCATCATTCCAAAGAGAACCTGGACGATGAATATTGCAGCAAAGAAGCAACAATACTGCTTGAAGTTGAAGAACACGCTCTTCCACGCGATCTTAATGTTTCGCGACAGATATTCCCAAATTCTTTCTAACATGGTTCTTGGGAGCCGCATTGAAATGCGACACCATCCTCCTTGAATAGTTTTCCGTGCTTGCACGGGAATGCCGTCGGGAAGTCGCAACTCTCCCCCACAATTATTCTTTTTACCATTATACCATGATATAAAGAAAAATGTAGCATATTTTATGAACAAAATATAACAAATTTATTTCCAAAACAGTCTATTTTGTTTCGAGTTTGTTAAAATTAGACAAATCCGTTGTGTTTTTGCATACAATATAGACAATTATGGTTACAAAGTTGTAATTTTTTATAGACATATTATTTGTAACTTTGTTCACAATTTGGCGCATACAGCGCCGAAATTTAATTAAATTATGCTATTGACCTTTATATAATTATGGTATAAAATTAATAAGGTAAAATACAGTATGAGCCATACTGCCTGAAAGGATAGATATATGAATTTCAAACGCAACGAAAAATATGCTTCGATTGCATTTTATATATTCATTACAGTGTGCGCATGCGCCGCCGTAATTTTCTGCATGATCAATTTCAGAACCGTCCTTAGCGTCCTGAAAAAGGCCACAGAAATTCTATCCCCATTTACTTATGGATTTATTATAGCATATCTTTGCAATCCTATCATGGTTTTTTACGAAAAAAATGTTTTTTTGTTTAAAAAAAACTCAAAAAAAGCAAGAACGGCACAACGGGCATTATCACTTACCCTTGCCATTATTACAGTTCTTGCAATGATAGCAATCATGTTATATGCAGTCTTGCCACAAATAATCAGCAGTTATAATGATCTTGGAAAACAAGTTAACACCTATATCGAGAACATCCAACAATTTGCCGACAGCTTTGTAGTTCAGCATTCTTCCGCCCTACTTGGAACTCAGTATTCCAATTTTTCCGAATTACTTGCAGCCTTCGACATCTCATTCAGCTTCAAGGACATTCTCAATTATGCATAGTCTATGCTTGAGACAGGAATCGAATACGTCATTGCATACGGCGGCAAGCTGGTATGCGGCGTCAAGAATGCTCTTATCGGTGCTATCGTAGCAGTTTACCTTCTCATCTCCAAAGAAAAGCTCTGTGCTCAAACAAAAAAAATTTTGAATGCATTTCTCTCAAGAAGATCGTATCTCAACTGCATCAGACTTGCAAGATATACACACAAGACTTTTGGAGGATTCATAATCGGAAAAATATTGGATTCCATTATTATTGGAATAATCACGTTCTTCGCCCTTTGGATTTTCAATATTCCATATTATCCTCTTATCGCTGTAATCGTCGGTGTAACAAACGTTATTCCATTTTTCGGACCGTTTATCGGAGCCATACCAAGCGCATTTATAATATTCATCGCATCCCCCGTCAAAGCATTTTGGTTTATTATTATAATCCTTGTGATCCAGCAGCTTGACGGTAACGTCATCGGTCCGAGAATTCTCGGCGACTCCATAGGCATAAGCGCCCTTTGGGTAATTATAGCAATAACAGTGGCTGGTGGCTTCTTCGGTTTTGCAGGTATGCTCCTCGGCGTTCCGACTACAGCAATCATATATGTACTATTCAAACAGCATGTCGAAAAAAGGCTCAAGCACAAAAACGCGCCTGTACACACAGAATTTTACAAAACAGATCCTCCACTTGAAAATATTATCGACCCCCATCTGGTCCTTATCGATAGAGACACCCCCATACCGGAACCGACTCTTGATGATGACATTGAACCTGAAGCGGACGAACCGATCAATCATTGTAACAGTAAGTTAAAAATAAAATTTATGAAAAAACTCACCGAAAAGAAAGGTAACAAAAAATGAAAAAGCTATTTACATCCGAGTCCGTAACAGAAGGACATCCTGATAAAATCTGCGACAAGATCTCCGATGCCGTTCTTGATGCTATCCTTGCAGAAGACCCCAGCGCAAGAGTTGCATGCGAAACTTTTGCAACCACAGGTCTCGTCAACGTAATGGGCGAGATCACAACAACCGCTTACGTTGATATCCCTACAATCGTTCGCGAAACAGTTCGCGAGATCGGCTACGACAGAGCCAAGTACGGCTTCGACTGCGACACCTGCGGCGTTCTCAGCTCCATTCACGAGCAGAGCCCCGACATCGCAATGGGCGTTGATATGTCATTTGAAGCTAAGAGCGGCGAGTCCGACGCAGACACAGGTGCAGGTGACCAGGGTATGATGTTCGGCTTTGCCTGCGACGAAACTCCCGAGCTTATGCCCCTCCCAATCTCTCTTGCCCACAAGATGGCTATGCGCCTTACAGAGGTTAGAAAGAACGGCACGCTCACATATCTCCGTCCCGACGGTAAGACTCAGGTTACTGTTGAATACGAGGGAGATAAGCCTGTTCGTATCGACACAGTTGTAGTTTCCACACAGCACGACTCCGAGGTTACGCTCGAGCAGATCCGCGCTGATATCAAGGAGCATGTTATTCTCCCTATCGCAGGATATATGATGGACGACGAAACGATCATCCACGTTAACCCCACAGGCCGTTTCGTAATCGGCGGTCCTGCAGGAGACACAGGTCTTACAGGCAGAAAAATCATCGTTGACACATACGGCGGATACGCACGTCACGGCGGCGGCGCATTCTCCGGCAAGGACCCCACAAAGGTTGACCGCAGCGCAGCTTATATGGCTCGTTACATCGCGAAAAACATCGTTGCTTCCGGCGTCGCGTCCAAGTGCGAGGTTCAGCTTGCATACGCTATCGGCGTAGCTCAGCCTGTCTCCCTTATGATCGATACATTCGGCACAGGCAAGGTTACCGAGTCTGTTATCGCAGACTACATCAACGAAAATGTTGATATGCGTCCCGCTTCCATCATCAACCGCTTCGGGCTCCGCCGTCCTATCTACAAGCAGCTTGCTGCTTACGGTCACATGGGCCGCGAGGATCTTGATATCGCTTGGGAAAAGACAGATATCGCAGACGAGATCAAGGATGCACTTCTCTGATCCGAAACAAGGCAAACAACAAAAGGCACCCTACACACGAGGGTGCCTCTTTTATATCAAAGAAAAAACGGAGACTCCCTGCGGGGGTCTCCGTTTATCAATCTAAGTATTATTACTTCTTAACAACAACACCTGCAAACCAACCGTTTTCACGAAGCTCATCATGAAGCTTGAGACCTGCACGGTCAAGTGCATCCACAACCTCTTCAGCTCTCTCTGTGATAATTCCGGAAACGATAAGATATGCATCGTCGGCAAGATATTCGGAAACGTCGGGAGCCATTCTGATAATTACGTCTGCTACGATATTGGCACAGCAGATGTCATATCCACCGCTTATTTTAGGCACCTGACGAAGAAGGTCGGACATCTCTGCTCTTACGTTGGGAGTTTCGTTTATCTCCGCATTTTCGTTTGCAATGCGAACGGAAACAGGGTCGATATCGCAAGCGAAGCAATCGCCTGCGCCAAGCTTTGCCGCGCAAATAGCAAGGATACCGCTTCCGCATCCAACGTCCAGCATCTTATCACCGGGGGTGATATATTTTTCAAGGAGAGCGGCACAAAGGCGTGTAGTCTCGTGAGTACCCGTACCAAATGCCATACCGGGATCCATAAGCACCACCAGCTCATCCTCTGCTTTATCATATTTTTCCCAAACAGGAACTATAACGATCCTGTTACCTGTTTTTATAGGCTTATAATACTGCTTCCAGGAATCTGCCCAGTCCTCTTCATTGACTCCAACACATTCAACCGTTGCAGGAACACCCAGGTCGCTAAGACGCTGACGGATAAAGCCCTCTGATTCTGCGGGACTCTTCTCTGCCGCAATAAACACAGAAACAGATGCAACTGTTCTGTCACGTGCAAGAAGCTCTTCGTCTATAAGGTCTCCATACACTCCGTCAAGGTCCCTTTCAACATCGGAATAGTCTTCTATCATAAGAGAGTTATCGACCATTCCCATTACTGCGCAGAGGTCGTTTAAATATTTATTTTCGGCAGTCGCCTTGATCTGAATCCAGCTATCCATGTATTTACCTTTCTTATGCAAGTGTCTAATTAATCTTTTTTGAAAAACTTCTTCATAAAGCTATCTTTCTTTGCGTGATTCTTTCTTCCGCAAGCCTCATTGAATTCGCGGAGGATCTCTTTCTGCTTACTGTTCAGTCCTCTGGGGACTTCAACGTTTATGTTAATGTACATATTACCCTTATTCTTGGAATTTACCATTTGAATACCCTTGCCTTTAAGGGTGAATGTTGTTCCCGTCTGTGTTCCTTCGGGTATTTCAAGTTCTTCCTCACCGTAGATGGTGGGTATCTTTATTTTTGCGCCGAGAGTTGCATCTACGAATGTAACGGGAACATCGCAATAAACATCGTACCCGTCGCGCTCATAGAAAGCGTGAGGACGAACATTAACTGAAATGATAAGATCCCCCGAATATCCGCCGTTTCTGCCCTCACTTCCCTCACCTCTGAGGGATATTCTCTGTCCGTCGTCGATACCTGCGGGAATATTTACAGACAGCTTCTTTGTAGCTCTGACAAATCCGCCCCCGCGACAATTTTTACAGGGGGTTTCAATAAACTTACCTGTACCGCGGCACTTCTCACATGTACGTGAGGTCTGCATCATACCGAAGGGAGTCCTCTGGTTAACGTTTACCTGACCGCGGCCTCCGCAATCGGGACAAGTCTTAGCGCTTGTGCCCTCGGCCGCACCGCTTCCCTTACAATCGGGACACTTCTGTACTCTTTGATAAGAGATGTCCTTCTTAACGCCGAAAACTGCCTCCTCGAACGTGAGCGTTACTCTTACGCCAACGTCGTCACCTCTTACGGGGCCGTTACGGGTGCGGCCTCCGCCGCCTCCGCCGCCAAAGAAGCTTGAGAAGATATCGGAAATATCAAAATCGCCAAAGCCGCCGAATCCGCCGCCGCCAAAGCCGCCTGATGCGGGATCGAACGCTGCGTGGCCGTACTGGTCGTACTTAGCCTTCTTATCCGCATCGGAGAGCACCTCATAGGCCTCGTTTACGTCCTTGAAATTAGTCTCGGCCTCCTTATCGCCGGGATTCATATCGGGATGATATTTCTTCGCCAGCTTTCTGTATGCTTTCTTTATCTCATCATCAGATGCTCCCTTTTCAAGGCCAAGCACCTGGTAATAGTCTCTTTTCTCTGCCATAATAACTCCGGTTTTATTTATTCTCCGAAAACGCAGTACAGGACTGCTCCCGTATAAGGAGCAGTCCGTAGCATTTGAATGTTAATTACTTATCGCTGTTATCCTCGTAATCAGCGCTGTAGAATGTGCCGTCGCCGGAAGCGCCTGCGCCTGCATCCTTTGTGGGATCAAAGCCCTGTGCACCCTGAGCGCCGCTCTGCTGATAGAGCTTCTCGCTGAGTGCGTAGAACGCCTTTTCAAGTGCCTCTGTATCAGCCTTGATAGCCTCTGTGTTGCCGCCTGCTACTGTGCTCTTAAGCTTTTCGATAGCAGCCTTAACGTCTTCCTTATCAGCCTCGGGAACCTTATCGCCGATCTCGCCGAGAGTCTTTTCGCTCTGGAAGATCATTGTCTCAGCTCTGTTCTTTGTCTCAACTGCATCCTTCTGCTTCTTATCCTCTTCTGCAAACCTCTCTGCGTCCTTAACTGCGCGCTCGATATCTGCATCGGACATATTTGTGCTGGATGTGATAGTGATGTGCTGCTCCTTGCCTGTGCCCTTATCTTTTGCAGTTACGTTAACGATACCGTTAGCGTCGATATCGAATGTAACCTCGATCTGAGGAACGCCACGGGGAGCGGGAGCGATACCGTCAAGGTTGAAGCGGCCGAGAGTTGTGTTACCTGCAGCCATTTCTCTTTCGCCCTGAAGAACGTGGATCTCAACGGATGTCTGTCCGTCTGCCGCTGTGGAGTAGACCTGGCTCTTCTTTGTGGGGATCGTTGTATTTCTGTCGATGATTCTGTTGAATACGCCGCCGAGAGTCTCGATACCGAGAGAAAGGGGTGTTACGTCGAGAAGGAGAAGGTCCTTAACGTCGCCGCCAAGAACGCCGCCCTGAATTGCTGCACCGATAGCAACACATTCGTCGGGGTTGATTCCCTTGAAGGGTTCCTTACCAACAAAGTTCTTAACAGCCTCCTGAACTGCGGGAATTCTTGTGGAACCGCCTACCAGGAGCACCTTATCGATCTGAGAGGGAGAGAGGCCTGCATCGGAGAGAGCCTGCTTTGTGGGAGCGATCGTCTTCTCAACGAGGTCAGCTGTAAGCTCATTGAACTTAGCTCTGGAGAGAGTTGCGTCAAAGTGCTTGGGACCTGTAGCGTCTGCTGTGATGAAGGGGAGGTTGATGTTGGAGCTTGCTACGCCGGAAAGCTCGATCTTAGCCTTCTCTGCAGCTTCCTTAAGTCTCTGGAGAGCCATCTTATCGCGTCTGAGGTCGATGCCGCCGTTTTCACGAGCGAACGTATCAGCGATCCAGTCGATGATTCTCTGGTCGAAGTCGTCGCCGCCAAGCTTGTTGTTACCTGCTGTAGCAAGAACCTCGAATACGCCGTCGTCGGA
>JAFUMU010000033.1 GCA_017482495.1 Clostridia bacterium
ACAAAAATCCAAAAGGTGATACTGTTAAAACCCTAAGCATCGAAGCTTTTGACTGTTTTCTTGCTTTTGAACCAGATGGTGATGTGCAGGAAATATATTCGTCTTTTTCAATCAATAATAGTTCATTAACTGAGGAAGAATATTACAAGGCCATCTCCTCATCTTGCGGAGAAGAAGAACTGCGTCCTTTACGAAATGCGGAGTTTAATTGATTTTTCACTATTTGCTGGTGTACTTTTTGTGTTTCTTTATGGATACTACTTTTAGTCGCTCTTTCGCACAAAAAAGACCATCCGATCGGATGGTCTTTTTTGTGGTGCGAGAGACATTTAACGGGACTTGAAAGGGCGGTCGCGTAAGGCTTCGCAAGATGAAATACAGTAAAAAATTCATCTTTCCCACGCAAAGCATTGAATATGACCGCCTGATACGATATAATAATATGAGCCCATATCACGCAAAGGAGGTCCGTCATGAGCATTAACCTTAAATACCCCATCCTGCTTGTCCACGGAATGGGATTCCGCGACAACAGATTTATAGGCTATTGGGGACGCATCCCCAAAGCTCTTGAAAATATGGGATGCACCATATATTTCGGCTATCAGGATAGCAATGCTCCCATCGAGACCAACGCAAGCCACCTTGCAAAGCGTATCGACGAGATACTAGGCGAAAGCGGCGCAGAAAAGCTTAATATCATAGCTCATTCCAAAGGCGGACTTGATTGCCGCTACGTTATCTCAACGCTTAATATGGGAGATAAGATCGCTTCTCTTTCCACCATATCCACACCGCATAACGGATCCAAAACCGTCGACAAAGTGATGAAAATCCCCATTCCCTTGCTTAAGATCGGATGCTTTTTTGCCGACTGTTGGTTTCGTATTTTAGGTGATAAAAAGCCCAACACATATAAAGTCCTCTGCTCGTTCACCACAGATTCGGCGGCAGAATTCAACAAAAACAATCCCGATCACGAGGGCATCATATATCAAAGCTACGCATTCGTTATGAAAAAACCGTACAGCGATATATTTATGCTCATCCCCGCCATAGCCGTAAGCCTCTTTGAAGGAGAAAACGACGGACTGCTTGCCCCCGACTCCGTAAAATGGGGCGACTTTAAGGGCGTCTACAGAGGTGTCGGCAACAGAGGCATCTCTCATTGCGACGAGGTAGATATGCGCAGAATGCCCTTTTCAAAAAAGCAGGGCGACGGCGTTTCCGATATCGTTGATATCTACAAAAACCTGGTTTGCGACCTTGAAAAATACGGAGTATGATACATAAGAAAAAAGGGCTTTGAAAGCCCTTTTTTAGTTACATATTCGCCAGTATCTGACGCTTCTTTTCGTTATACTCTTCCTCGGTTATAAGCCCCTCTTCAAAGAGACGCTTCCATTCTCTAAGCTTTTTGGCTTCGGGGGATTCGGCGGGAGTGTTCGCTACGGGAGTGTGTCGGGGAGGCGTGTTGCCTGCTGCAGCATTAGCCAAAGGCCCTTGGGGAACGTTATTCACTACTGTGTTATTAACAGGTGCGCTGTTTACTACACGGGGAGGGACGTTTGTTGTAGCTGTATTAGCTACAGGAGCAGCATACGCATGAGCGGAATTTCCTGTATTCGCAACCCTTGCTGCGGGCTTCATATTTTTGTTCGTTGTAAATATGTCAAACGTGAATACGCCAATGCACAAAATAAGACGCTCGAAACACCAGAAGACTCGCAATATCCAATCGAATGAAAACGCATTACCATAGCTCACCACATCATTGCTGATATTAAGAGCCTGAGTCGCGATGTATACCAATACATAAAGTAACATTGTCACACCCGGAACGATACCCAAGATATCAGTAAATTTATTTGATACAAAACATTTTGTAATTGTTACTATTCCAAATAATACAAATGATAATGCCAAAAGAGCGGATGTGATCGCAAACATGGTTCTAATCATTATAAATAAATTATAATCGGTATCATAGTAATAACCACTCTTCAAATAATTGGTGAGATACTGCAAGTTTAAATAACAATAATAAGCATATACAACCGAAGCTAACCACACAAAAACGGCAGTAATAATATTGGGACGTCTTGTTATTAATATGGATAGTGCCAGACCTAATATTAACAATAATTCCAGCCAATCATGCCAAACTAAGTATGGGATGGATCCTTCTAAAATGTATGCCACTACTGACGTAAAAAAAGCCACTAAAAAGCATATTCCGGGAATTATCAGCTTCGGATTACTTTTGTTCTCGCTTAAACTCATTCTCTTAACTCCTTAGATTTTTTTCGTATTTTACTTTTGTATCAGTATACCATTCTTATCCATTCTTTTCAATGACAAATCAAGTGTATTTATCACAAAATATTTACTAAAAGATAATAAATCAACCGAGAAATATGTTATAATATATCTGTTAAACTTTTAAAGTCGGAAGGTTACAATGGAAAACGAAAAGAAAACACAGGAATTTATCTGCGACGAGGATCCCGAGATAGTTGATTCCAACGCCGCAAGAAGAATAAAGGGACTTGGTGAGGATCAGATAAATCAGCACGAAAGTCAGTTTCACGGAAGAAAGATCGGCTGGCTTGAAAACTTTTGGTATCAGCACAAATGGCACGCAGGTATAATCGCATTCTTTGTTATTGCGGCTATCGTTGCCATAGTTCAATTTGCTACCAAGGTCACCCCCGACGCATATCTTATCTACACTGGCCCTGCGGCTATCGTAGGCGAAAGATTTGACAGGCTTGAGGAAGCACTTTCCTACGTCGTTGAGGATTCCAACAATGACGGCAAGCTTAAGATCACAATGGCTGACAATACATATCTAAGTCCTCAGCAGATCGAGGAAAAGCTGAAGCTCCAGGGCAACTCCTACTTCGACTACGGATCAAATTCTGCGGCATACGAGAGATTTATAACCACTATCGCCGCCTGCGAGCACCTGCTCTGCTTCCTTGACCCTGAAATACATAATGACTATGCTGAGCTTGAGAGCTTTGTTCCTCTCTCCGACATTTTTGGAGAAGACATACCCGACTGCGCCTACGGGGACTACGGCATACGTTTGGGCGACACAAAATTCTACGAATACTTCAAGGATATCAACTATCTTCCTGCGGATACTGTTATTGCGGTCAGAACTATAACTCTTGATCCCTCAGAAAAAAAACAGCAATCTCAAGAGCTTCACATGGAAATACTTAAAAAGATCGTTCTTTTCGATCCCGAGCAATTTGAAGAATGAAAATTATTGCTAAAACCTTTTATATTTTGACCTGCGCCATCGCAACCTTTTACATGGTTGTCAGCTTTATACCAAACATTATCATATCACCGTACAGTAGGTTGTTTTTACTGTGCAGTGCGTGTTTGACCGTATATCTTGGAGGTATGTTCCACACAAAAGGAATGGAACTTGAAAAAAAGGTTGATATAATGAAGAGGGTCTTCTCCGTTATATTTCTTTTCTATCTTATTCTCATTACTACCCTTGTGCTTTTCGATGCATATTTCGGCCGCGTGGGACATATGGGGCTTTGGCAATGGAATAAAGAACTGCTTTCTGCTTACGTAAGCAATTCCATGAATCTCATCCCCTTCGCAACCGTTGGTGAATATGTAATGGCAATGATCAACGGTACAATGAATGCTGAGATCATATTTATCAATCTTGCAGGCAATCTTTTTGCATTCTCTCCTTTGGGATTTTTCCTCCCCCTTCTTTTCAAGAAGCAAAAGCATTTGGGAATCTTCATAGGTACGACAACTGTAATAGTATGTTCCGTGGAGATCATGCAATTTGTAACTCTTGTGGGATCCTGCGACATTGACGACCTTATACTCAATGTTCTTGGTGCCGTATGCGCCTACGGCATACTGCATATTCCCCTCATAAAAAATGTTATAAGGAAAATTACCTTTCTCGAATACTGAAAAATGCACAGAGCGATCTGTGCATTCAGACTGTCGATAAAGGCACAGACCGCAGAAAACAATTGATTTGTACATAAGTGTATTATTTAAAACCGATAAACTCCGACCAAAGAAAAAGCTGTCGCTATGGCGACAGCTTTTTGCTTTAAACGACAGCAAACTCTGCCGTACCCTTGTACGGCGACGAATTTGCCGTCGCTTAATCTGCACTCTTTCTCGGCAGTCTCACAGCGTGTCGACTTTTTCGACACGCTGAAATGCACAGAGCGTTCTGTGCATTTTTATATTACAGTTTTTTTCCCTTTACCTGCTCCCAGTAGGCTTTGGCGGCTTGCTCAGTTTTGTTGTCACCAAACTGATAATATCTCTTTCCACGCAGATCATCCGGCAAATATTGCTGCTCTACGTAATGATGAGGATATTCATGAGGATACACATATCCCTTGAATTGAGGGCTTCTGAGATGATTGGGTATCTCAAGCCCCTTCCCTTGTCTTATATCCTCACTTGCGCTGTCAAAGGCAAGATATGCGCTGTTGGATTTGGGAGCAGTTGCCAGCATCACCGCCGCATTGGCAAGTGGTATCCTTGCCTCCGGCATTCCAAGCTCGCGCGCGCTTTCTATGCATGCTCTTGTTATCACAGCGGCCATGGGATAGGCTGCTCCTATGTCCTCGCTGGCTATAACCATCAGGCGTCTGCACGGGGATATAAGGTCTCCACCCTCAAGAAGCTTTGCAAGATAGAACACTGCCGCATCGGGATCAGAGCCTCTGATCGATTTCTGAAGGCAGGAAAGCAGGTCATAGTGAACATCTCCGTCACGGTCAAAACTTCCTGCCATGACCGACGGAGTAAACTGACTTATGAGTTCCTTTGTTATCTCCCCTTCAGCACAGCTTGCCGCGCAGTCGAGCATTGTCAGTGCACGTCTCACATCCCCTTGAGCACAGTGAGCAATATATCTCAGAGCCTCATCCGTTGCACCCTCACCGTGCAACTTCTTTACACTGCGATGCAGAAGCACTTCTATATCATTTGCCGAAACAGGCTTAAACTCAAAAACTGAGCATCTTGAAAGAAGGGCATCATATACATAATAGTAGGGATTCTCTGTAGTGGAAGCGATCAGCGTTATCCTTCCGTCCTCAAGATATTCAAGAAGTGACTGCTGCTGCTTTTTATTAAAATACTGTATCTCGTCAAGGTACAAAAGTATGCCTCGCTGACCGAAAATACCTGAGGTCTCCTTAGCTATATCCTTAATATCCGAAAGTGACGCCGTGGTTGCATTAAGTCGCCTCAGTTCCATTCCCGATCCTTCAGCCAGGATCGTTGCGCAGGTGGTCTTACCTGTTCCGGGAGGGCCAAAAAATATCATACTTGAAAGCCTTCCGGATCGAGCTATTTTTCTGAGAATACCGTTATTGCCCACAAGGTGGCTCTGACCGGCTATATCGTCAAAATTTTGGGGACGGAGTCTGTCCGCCGCAGGTACCATGTTCTCCATAGGCTTCCCTTTCCATTTGTTACTCTTATTATTATACTATACCACTACATTTTTTTCAAGGGGGATGACCGTGAACTTTACAGTTGAAAGCAGTTTTGAGCCTTATGCATATATAAAAAGGCCCATATTTGCCTCAGACGATAAAAAAGAAAAAGCGAGAATACAAAAAATAAACAGCTTCTATGATGAAATAATACTTGCCGCAGTGAAAGTTTCTGAGAAAACGGGGCAAAAATGCTATATAGACATAAGTGCCGATGGTGAAGACGTTACCTTCACTGTTAAAACAAAAATATTCTTCAGGCACAGAGGAAGGATCACCGCATCTATATCTCACGTAGATATATGGAAAAACGGGATAATAATAAAAAACAATAAGGAAGAGATCAAGTGATAGATGAAATTATTTTACAGATCAGAAATGCAGAAGCAGAGGCGGATGAGACTGTAAAAAAAGCCAGAGAAGAAGCAGACAAAATGATAACAGAAGCTATAGCGAGGAGAGATGCATCAATAAAAGATGCAGAAGAAAGAGAATCAAAAAATGATTCTGCTTTCTCGGCTACAGTAAATGAGCAAGCAGAGTTCATCACCCGTTCTCTTGAGGATGAAGGAAGAAAAGCGGCTACACAAATCGAGCAGACAGCAAGCATTAATTCAAACAGAGTAGCTTCATATATTGCTACGGAGATACTGAAGCAATGGCAATAAGTCCTATGAAAAAACTATACACAGTGGTACCAAAGAAAGGCTCGGGCAGACTCCTGAAGGCTCTGCAATGTGCAGGCTGTGTTGAGGTAATATCATCCCCTTTTAGTGAACACACCTCCGTCCCCTCGGCTCTTACAGAAAAAATACACAAAACACATTTTGAAATGGAGCAAACAGAGAGGGCTGTTCAGTTTCTTATGGAATATAACGATGATACTGAGCTCGGTTTCGGCTCAAGCCGGTTAAGTGTAGATGATCTTGAAGCAGGGCTTGACATAGTTGCATCAGAAAAAGTCGCCGCTGTAAATGAGCTTCAGAACACACTGTATCGCTTGGAAAAAGAAAACTCAGATCTTGAAGTTGAGATCAATACTCTTTCGCCTTTTATTGACACTCGCTTCCCTATTCCTGCCTTCAACACCGCCGCTACCTCCTCCGTTTGCGGAAGCTTTCCTTCAAATACAGACTATAACCTTCTTTTAAAGGAGCTTTCAAAGCTTGCTTGTACGGTATCTCTCATTTACGAGGACAAGTATTCCAAAACAGTTTTGGTGACCTCCTACAAGGATGACACGGAAAAGGTCATCGGTCTTATCCATTCAAACGGATTTACCAAAACGCACGCAAAAGCATCGGAAAACGAAGGATTTGCCCGGGGAAAAATACAATATCTGAACGAAAGACTTGCACAAAACAAGAGAGAGATCGCTGCTTTGAAAAAGGAAGCCTCACAAAAAAGCCGCGAGCTATTACAGCTAAAAGCTCTGTACGGTGTCTATGCTTCAAGGCTTGAGCGTTTGGAAGCAAGAAAACTGGCAAGTACTACTGAAAGCACAGTGGTACTCTGCGGCTGGGTGCCTGAAGCAAATACGGAGAAAATATGTTTGATACTGGACGGGCTTGAGTGTGCTTATTCCCTTGAAGATCCGTCAGAGCAAGACAATGTTCCTGTGCTTCTTATTAACGGTAGGTTACCCTCTGTTTTTGAGCCTGTTATGACGATGTATTCTGTTCCCTTATACGGCACATATGATCCAACGGTAATAATGTCGTTTTTCTATATTCTGATATTCGGACTTATGTTTGCAGATGTAGGCTACGGTGCCTTGCTGTTTTTTGGAAGTCTGCTGATACTCAAAAAAGCAAAGCTTGGATACAGTACAAAAAAAATGCTTCGTATGTTTATGTACTGTTCTCTGTCATGTATACTTTGCGGTGCACTGTTCGGAGGATATTTCGGAGATATTCATAATGCTGTCGCTACCGGTTTTCTCGGCATCGAGACTGCTATTTCTCCTGCGCTGTGGTTTGATATGATAAATGACCCAATAAGATTTTTCACACTGTCGCTTGGCATAGGTGTTCTTCACCTTGTTGCAGCAATGCTTATTAAATTTTATATACTTTGCAGAGACGGCGAGGTGTTTTCGGCATTTGCAGATGTTGGAAGCTGGCTTCTTTTGTTCACAGGTATCGGAGTGTGCTTCATTAACTTAAATACAGGACTTATTATTTCTGTTTCCGGCGCATTGGCACTTATATTAACTCAGGGACGTCACGAAAAAAATCTGCTTTTAAGGCTTGCAAAAGGAGTTATGAGCCTTTACAGCATCGTAAGCTATGCGTCTGACCTACTTTCATATTCAAGGATACTGGCTCTCAGTCTTTCTTCGGCTATTATCGCAGGAGTAGTCAATACCCTTGCTACCATGTCAGGCTTTTCTTTGTTGGGCATCGTGCTTTTTATAATAGTCTTCACAGTAGGACATGCCTTAAATATAGCAGTTAATCTGCTGGGCACCTATGTTCACACAAGCAGGCTTCAATATCTTGAATTCTTCGGTAAATTCTTTGTGGGTGGAGGCAGAGAGTTTGCTCCGTTTAAATATTCTTCTAAATATGTTGTTCTTAAATGAAAGGAGATAAATATGTCAGCAGGTGATATTTTCAATGAAATATTCAGCGGCTATAACATTGCCGCATTCGGTGCTGTTTTTACAGCACTTATGGCGTGTATTGGAAGTGCAAAAGGAGTTGGTATAGTGGGAGAGGCGGCAAGCGGTGTTCTTGCTGAGGACCCGTCCAAATTCGGCAACTGCCTGCTTTTGCAGGCACTTCCCGGTTCACAGGGAATTTACGGTTTCGTTGCGGCTTTCTTTATTTTTACAAAGATAAGACTGTTCCAAGGCGGAGTTCAGCTTGATATAGGACAGGGTGCATATTTATTAGCCTGCGGTCTGCCCATAGCCTTTGTAGGCTTCTTCTCCGCAATATCTCAGGGCAAGGTCGCCGCCGCAGGAGTTGAACTCATAGCACGCAGAGACGGTCAAGTGGTCAAGGCTATAACATCTTCTGCGCTTGTCGAGACATATGCCATTCTTGCGCTTCTCGTGTCTCTGCTACCCATTATTATGTTTAATATTTAAAAATGAACGGTCTTGACAAAATACTGGCAAAAATAAAGGCTGATGCAAACGCTGAAAAAGAAAAACTCATACGCAGTGCGATTTCGGCATCTGCAAAAATAGATACAGAAACAGAGTCTCAAATAAAAGACATCGAAGAAATCTGCTCTATACGGCGTAAAGAAAGAGATTCCCGAACCTTGTCTATAGCCAAAAGTAATGGCGAGCGCTTAAAAAAGCAAATAATACTAAAGACTAAGCGAAGATTGTTAGATAATACCTTCAGCATGGCAGAAGATCACTTATGTAAACAGTCTCCCGAACAGTATACCGCTTTTCTGATAGGGCTTATAGATCATTCTATACAAAATATACTTCATAGTATGGATAGAGAAGTAGATCTCGGAGTCAAGCCTGTTTGCTTCACAGTTAAGTTTAACGAGAAAGATACCGCTCGTTATTCGGCAAGCGTCTTAAAAGAACTTGCTTCCCAAAATACAGGTTCCGCCATTGTAAAAGCTGACAAAAGCATCGCACACATAAAAGGCGGTGCAATAGTCCTATGCGGTGATATCGAAATGAATTGCTCAATTGAGGCCATTGTTGAGGCAAAGAGAAGCAGTCTTGAAGCACACGCGGCTGACATACTTTTCAGCAAAGCATAACTATCATTTTCTGCATTTGCATAATTAGTTGAAAGGAGATTTCCTTTGAAAAGCGACAGCTCTTATATATTTGCCTCTGCTTTTCTCAGAGCAAAAGAATACGGAAGTGCATCAGAAAGACTTAATTCCGTAATTCATGCCCAAACCACAGATTCATTATGCGAAGCTGCAGCTAAAATGTGGGGACAATCCTATGAAGGCTCTCCCGAAAAGCTATTCGAACGAGCTATTACAACGGCTGTAGAGAGCATTGGGTCCTGTGTGCCTGATAAACGGTTGTTTTACCCGCTTTTATATAAATACGATTGTACTAACATCAAAACAATAATCAAGGCAAATATCCTGTCCATTTCACCCGAGAGCATGCTCCTCAACTGCGGAAGCATTTCTACTGATACTCTTTTGGAAGCATTCCGCCGTCAAAGATTTCATATAGTTCCTCAAAATATGAGAAATGCCTTAGCTGACGTCACAGCTCTATACAAAAAAACGGGTGATGCTGAGCTTATTGACATAGTACTTGATCAAGCCGCCTTCAAAGACATGAAGGCAGATGCCGAAAAATCACATTCACCACTTTTGATGCGTATCATAACCGCAAAAAGTGACAGTGCCAATCTTATGACTTATATACGTCTTCGCAAAATGGACAGACTGTCTCTGTTATCGCGTTCATTTATCCCAACCGGTTCTATCCCCCTCTCTGCATTTACAGAAGGATCTTCACCCGGCTCTCCCGAAAAGCTTTTGCATTTCATACGTAGCACCTCGCTTAGAAATACCGCAAAGCAATACTTCCAAGGTAATTCTACACTTGCAGAAATTGAAAAGGCATCATATGAGGCTGTGTTGTCTGAGGTGCAGAGCGTCAAGTATATCGCATACGGACACGAGGTCGCTATACGACACCTTCTTGTCAGAGAAGCTGAAGTTATCAACTGCAGGATCGCTTATGCGGCACTAAATGGTGTATTTACTAAAGAAAAAGCTCAGGAAAGGATGCTGCTTTCATATGTATAAGATAGGTGTTATCGGTCCGAGGGAGAGTATTCTGTGCTATATATCCGCAGGATTTCAGATATATGAGGCTTATGACTCAGAAAGCGGCGCCGCCGCTCTGCGTCAGGCAATAAATGATAATACCGCAATTATTTTTATAACCTCCGAGATATATGAGCTCATATTGGAAAGCATTGAGAAATTGTCGAGAGAGATGCTTCCTGCCGTCATTACACTCCCCTCACCGCACAGCAGTAAAGACTCATCTCGGCTCAAAAAAGCAGTAGAAAGAGCTGTTGGCACAGATATAATATTTAAAGGCAATTGACTAAGAAAGGTTTTACATTATGGTTGAAGGTAAAATAATCAAAATATCAGGACCTCTTGTTGTTGCTGAGGGTATGAAAGATGCCAATATGTTTGACGTTGTGCACATAGGCGAAAAGGGCCTCATCGGCGAAATAATAGAGATCCACGGAGACAGAGCTTCCGTCCAGGTCTATGAGGAGACTGCAGGGCTTGGCAAGGGAGACAAGGTAATATCCACCGGTGAGCCTCTGTCGGTGGAGCTTGGACCCGGTATGATCACAAATATATACGACGGAATTCAACGTCCTCTTGAAAAAATGACCGCATTCTGCGGTACAAATATAGAGAGAGGCATCAACATACCTCCCCTTGACCGCGAAAAGAAATGGAGATTCATCTCCACTGTCAAGGTGGGCGACACAGTCACGGCAGGAGACTTTTTAGGATATGTGGACGAAACACCCGCAATAAGGCATATGATAACTGTTCCATATGGAGTATCGGGAAGAATACGTGAGCTTTTTTCGGGAGAATACACTGTGGACGACAAGATCGGAGTCATTGATTCAGAGAGCGGAAGTATACCTCTCAGGCTTATGCAGAAATGGCCTGTACGTAAAGCGCGCCCTTATACCGAAAAACTCGCACCAAGCAGACCTATGATAACAGGTCAACGAATCATAGATACGCTCTTCCCTATTGCTTTAGGCGGAACGGCATGCGTTCCCGGTCCCTTCGGAAGCGGTAAAACTGTGGTCCAGCATCAGCTTGCCAAGTGGAGCAATGTGGATCTTGTGGTATATATAGGGTGCGGAGAAAGAGGAAACGAAATGACGGATGTTCTTCGTGAATTTCCCGAGATCATCGACCCCAAGACCGGATATTCACTTATGCAAAGGACGGTACTCATAGCTAACACCTCTGATATGCCTGTTGCGGCACGAGAGGCGTCTGTGTACACAGGCATTACCATTGCAGAATACTTTCGCGATATGGGGATGTCGGTGGCAGTTATTGCTGACTCCACATCACGTTGGGCTGAGGCTCTGCGCGAAATGTCAGGAAGACTTGAAGAAATGCCCGGAGATGAGGGCTATCCTGCTTATCTTACATCCCGTCTTGCACAGTTCTACGAAAGAGCGGGAGAGGTAGTGTGTCTCGGCTCCGATGGACGAAGGGGGGCGCTTTCTGCAATCGGCGCAGTTTCGCCTCAGGGAGGAGACATTTCCGAGCCTGTTTCACAGGCAACTCTTCGAATCGTAAAGGTCTTTTGGGGGCTTGATGCTTCTCTTGCATATCGCAGGCACTTTCCTGCCATAAATTGGCAAAGCTCGTACTCTCTTTACAAGGAAAGGCTGGCAGGATGGTACACTGAAAATGTATCCTCAGCTTGGACAGAAAACAGTGCTGAATTCTCGAGAATACTTCAGGCTGAAGGCGAGCTCAATGAGGTCGTAAGGCTTATCGGTATTGACGGTCTGTCCCCTCGAGACAGGTTGACTCTTGAAACAGCAAGAAGTATAAGAGAGGATTATCTGCAACAAAACGCATTTACACACAGCGATGCATACACTCCCCTAAGCAAGCAGGCGGCATTGCAATCACTCATATTATATTTCAGGAAAAGAGCTCTTGAAGCAATTGAGAAAGGCGTTGATATAGAAAAGCTATCGGAGCTTTCGGTACGAGAGAGCATAGGTCGTGCAAAGGACGCTTCGCAAGAAGAATATGACAAGATATATTCCCGCATAAGAAACGAGATAGATCTGCAAATAAGTTCACTTGAAAACACAGCAAATGGAGGTGATACGCTTTGATAAAGGAATACAGAACCATCGAAGAGGTAGCCGGCCCTCTTATGCTTGTAAAAAAGGTGGACGGAGTTAAATATGATGAGCTTGGTGAGATACTGCTTCCCGACGGCCATGTACGCAGATGCAAGGTTCTTGAAATAGACGGGACCAATGTGCTGGTTCAGCTTTTTGAAAGCTCCGTTGGTATCAATGCCGAATACTCCAAGGTGCGGTTTACAGGTCACGGAATCAGGCTTTCTGTTTCTCCCGATATGCTCGGCCGTGTATTTTCAGGCATGGGAACACCTATTGACGGCGGATCTGAGCTTATACCCGACAAATACATGGACATCAACGGCACTCCAATAAATCCTGCCGCACGTATATACCCATCTGAATTTATTCAGACAGGAATTTCCACCATAGACGGGCTCAACACTCTGGTCAGAGGTCAAAAGCTACCTATTTTCTCAGGCTCTGGACTTCCGCACGCTTCTCTTGCGGCTCAGATAGCAAGACAGGCAAGGGTTCGCACAGGCGGAAAGGAAGAAAAAGAAAATTTCGCCGTTGTTTTTGCGGCAATAGGTATAACTTTTGAAGAAGCTGATTTTTTCATTTCTGACTTTACAAGAAATGGCGCTATCGACCGAACTGTTATGTTTATAAATCTCGCCTCAGACCCTGCCATAGAAAGAATATCAGCTCCTCGAATGGCGCTTACCTGCGCCGAATATCTTGCTTTTGAGTGCAACATGCACGTGCTTGTTATAATGACAGACATAACAAACTATGCCGAGGCGCTGAGGGAGGTGTCAGCCGCGCGCAAGGAGGTGCCCGGAAGAAGGGGCTATCCCGGATATCTTTACACAGACCTTGCAACCATGTACGAGCGCGCAGGAAAAAAGGCAGGAAGCGATGGGTCGATAACCATGATACCCATCCTGACCATGCCTGAGGATGACAAGACTCACCCTATTCCCGACCTTACAGGCTATATAACCGAGGGACAAATAATCCTATCCAGAGAACTGTACAAAAAAGGATATATTCCTCCCGTTGATGTTCTTCCCTCCCTTTCAAGACTTAAGGATAAGGGCATAGGCGAAGGCAAAACAAGGGAGGATCACGCAGATATTATGAATCAGCTATTTTCAAGCTATGCAAGAGGAAAGGAAGCAAAAGAACTGATGGTAGTGCTCGGAGAAGCGGCTCTCACCCCTACCGACAGGCTGTACGCCAAATTTTCCGATGCATTTGAAGAGAGATACATTGATCAGGGAGCAAATGAGAACAGGACCATTGAGCAGACTCTTGATCTTGGGTGGGAATTGCTGAGAATACTGCCGCGGAGCGAAATGAAGCGCATCAAAACTCGGCTTCTTGACAAATACTGGCCAACTGAGGAATAATTATGGCAGAGCTTAAGATCACTCCGACCAGAATGGAGCAAAAGAAGCTGAAGTTACGGCTTGAAATGTCTCGAAGAGGTCATCGCCTTCTCAGCAACAAAAGAGACGAGCTTATGAGGCAATTTATCGAAACAGTACGCGAGGCAAAAAAACTTCGAGAGGTACTGTCAAGCGAGGCAGAAATACTTGACAACAGCTTTATTGCAGCGGCAGCAGTATCAGACCCAAAAATAATGATCGAGTCATTGATGCTTCCGTCTGCTATGGGTGAATTGAAGGTAAAGCGGAAAAGCATTATGAGCGTTGAGGTCCCTGTATTTTCATATGACATAAAAGCGCTATCATCGATTCCATACGGATTTGCATTTACCTCCGGCGAGCTTGATGAGGCTATTTCATATGTAGCATCAGTTGCAACAAGGCTGATAAAGCTGGCAGAACTGGAAAGCTGTGCGATGCTGTTATGCGAAGAAATTGAAAAAACAAGGCGCAGAGTAAACGCGCTTGAGCATATTATGATACCGCAATATGAAAATGCACTGCGGCGCATTGCAATGAAGCTTGACGAAAACGAGCGTGCATCTGCAACACGGCTTATGAAGGTCAAGGATATGATAATAAAAGCCTCCCGATAGCCGGGAGGCTTTTTAGACTGTCGATAAAGGCACAGAACGCAGAAAATAATTGTTTTGTATATAAGAATTATAATTAAAACCGATAATGTCCGAAAGAAGAGCTGTCGCTATAGCGACAGCTTTCTGCTTTAAGCGACAGCAAACTCTGCCGTACCTTTGTACGGCGACGAATTTGTTGTCGCTTGATCTGCACTCTTTCTCGATAGTCTCACAGCGTGTCGACTTTTTCGACACGCTGAAAAGCCTCCCGATAGCCGGGAGGCTTTTACATCATGATCCATCACTGCATCTGCTCGCCGTTGTCGTTTTGAGCATACGCGGTATTATTGACAG
Source organism: Clostridia bacterium (assembly GCA_017482495.1). Taxonomy (GTDB): domain Bacteria; phylum Bacillota; class Clostridia; order Oscillospirales; family CAG-272; genus Avispirillum. The sequence continues at coordinate 14,730 of JAFUMU010000033.1, forward strand.
GTACATCATCAAGGCTTGCCTTAAGCTGCTTGACCCACATTGAGGCCAATATAAATGTTACACTGAGGCAGGCTGATAGAATACTGCTGAAATGAAGTCCTAAGATGAGGTTGATAAAATCAACAACAAGTCTGACAATACCCGTTGCCATAAGAAGCCCGGAAACACCCTTAAAGCTGAGTCCTCTTGCATCACTCTTGAGGTACGCTTCTGACATACCCTTTGCAAGATTCTTGAATCTTGCATAAAAAACTCCGTTGAAAATACCCATACCTACTGTAAAGAGAACACAGAATACAGCACTGATTACAAACACGAGCACCATATTATTGTATATAAACTCCAGAATATCCATATACAGATCCATTCCGCTCATGAAAAGCTCAACATCTTCACTGCTCATGAATATACTGAGTATTTCACGGTACATTTCCATATATTCCGCACTGTTGAAGGCACTCTGCAGCTCTGCTTCCGCAAGGATAACAAACGGCAACATAACCAAAATGATCACCGTGGAAAACACCATAAGTCCGAACAGCACCCAGTTGATAATATATGAGGCTGTCATAGTTCCGGAAATAAACTTAAGACCTCCAACGTCCATAACAGGTGTACCGTTTTTAGCATTGGTGTAGGTCATCCAAGCTGCAACTGCAAAAAGGATAGCAAGGACGGGCAGGCCGCTTATCGGAAGTGCCGCTGCTGTCAAAAGGATACATATTACGAGAAACAGGGGGGACGCAAGCTCTTTTCTCAGCTTCGCTGAAAAACCGTTGGGGTCGTAATAGTGAAGCATGTTAGGCTGAGACGGCGTCTGAGGCTGAATCGCTACGCCGCAATTGAGACAGTATATGCTGTCGTCAGGGATCTGTGACCCGCAATTATGGCAAATCATTTGGTTTCCTCCTTTTTTTGTTTGCTCTTTTTATGTTTTTTCTTCTTAGCTACTGAAAATCCGAATTTTCCAAGGCTCTTGCCAAGCTCAAAATATTCTCCGTGGGCAAATGCGGCAAGATGTGCTCTCTCGATACAAAGTCTGCCGCTCTTATCAAGAAGCCCGGGCGCAACGTCCACGGCAACTATATCTGCAAGAAACATATCATGGCTTCCCATAGGGATTATATCAAAAACCTTACATTCAAGAGAGATGGGACACTCTAAAATAAGAGGCGCCGATATTTTATTTGCGCTGTCAGGTGTCAGGTTGCATTTTTCAAATTTATTTACTTTTCTTCCCGTGTGTATACCGCACCAGTCTGCCTCTTTTACAAGACTCGTGGGAGTTAGGTTTATGGCAAATTCACCGCTTTCCTTTATGATATCATATGAATATCTTGAGGGTCTGACGGAAATATAGGTCTTGGGAGGTATTGTGTTTACAAGTCCTGTCCAGCCTACTGTGATTATATTGGGCGCATCTACCGTACCGCAGCTTACCATAACGGGCGGTATGGGAGCAAGAAGAGTTCCGCCCTTCCATTCTATCTTTGACACTTACATTCTCCGACATTTTATTTGTCTACAGTTTATCATATTTTTACTGTAAATGCAATAGAGTGCCAAAACTATGCTTGTATTTTTCTGTTGGTTGGTTTATAATAGTCATGCGTATAACAAAAATATTATATATTCAAAGAAGGAATTTCAATGGAAAAATTAATAACTTTTGCGATACCCAGCTACAATTCAGGCTCATTTATGCATAATGCTATCGACAGCATCCTTGCTTGCGGTGCTGAGGATATTGAAATAATTATTGTAAACGACGGTTCTAAAGACAACACAGGCGAGGTTGCAGATTCATATGCTGAAAAATACCCTAATATCGTTCGTACCATCCATCAGGAGAACGGCGGTCACGGAGAGGGCGTAAATCAGGGAATCAGAAATGCACGTGGTAAATACTACAAGGTGCTTGATTCGGATGACCGCATTGACACAGAATCGCTGAAAAAGCTCCTTGAACGTATGCGCGAGATCGATGCCAAGGGAACTGAGATAGATATGTACGTTTGCAACTACGTATACGTTAGAATCGAGGACGGAAGCAGACGTACCATGAGCTACAAGCATATTTTCCCCAGAGAGGAAATATGCACATGGGATGATACAAGAGCCTTCGGACCTTCCCAATATCTTATGATGCACTCAGTTGTTTACAGAACAAGGCTGCTCCGCGATCTCAAATTTGAGCTTCCGAAGCATACCTTCTATGTGGACAATCTTTATATGTATGTTCCCTTCCCTCACGTTATGAGCATATATTATATGGATCTTGATCTGTATCTCTACTATGTGGGAAGCGATGAGCAGTCTGTCAGCGAAAAAAATATGATAAAGCGTATCGACCAGCAGCTTCTTGTTACAAGACTTATGATAGATGCCTACGAGCTTGACCGTATAAAGGAATACAGCCGACCTCTGTACAGATATATGCTTCATGAGCTTTCAATGATGCTGACCATTTGCTCAGTATTCCTTTGTATTGACGGAAGCGATGAAAGCGTTAAGAAGCAGAAAGCCATCTGGGCACACCTCAAGGCAAAGGATCCCAAAACCTACCGAAAGCTGAGAGTTGCCTCCATCGGCGGCTACACAAGCCTGCCCGGCAAGGCAGGAAGAAAATTCTCTGTTATCAGCTACAGGGTTACTCATAAGATATTTAAGTTTAATTGATTTTTATGGCAAAGAAAAACGTTTTATACCTTATCGTAATTACATTGCTCTGTGCTTCTCTTTCCGGATGTTTCCTTTTTCCACATGACCTTGAATCCGACGAAGCCAAAGAGGCGTACGAGAATATCACAGATCCCCCGAAAGAGAACGAAACTGATAAAGTTGAAATAGACAGTACCGTATCCAACAACGAGACTGATCGTGAAACCGGCATACGTCTCCATGAGTGTGACAACTGTCTTGCACGCGGAAAATTAACCTGCAATCAATGTGACGGTTTCGGCATGATACTTGTTGAAAGAACCTCCCCGATACTTAGCATATACTATAATTCCCTCAGCTATCAGGAATATGTGACGTGTATCAATTGTAACGGAACCGGTAAAACAGATTGTCCTAAATGTTGCGGGGATGGATTCTATGAATAAAGCAAAACCATTGCATCGGTTTTTCCTTTGCAATGGTTTTTTGATTATTTTCTTCTGTTTCCGAGTCCGTTTTTTAGTGCCTGTGAAATAGGATCGTCATCTTTTTTATTTTCTGCTTGATATTCAGCGCGGAGCTTTCGCACTGCCTCATTTCGGTTGTCCTGATACAACTTCGCCCGTATATAGAAAAAAGCTGATACTACTGTATAGATCAACACCTGCAAAAAGCTCAATCCTATATACACGCCGATATTTTGAAGTGTACCGCCATCATCTGAAAATGTAAGCTTTATTCCTGTTATATCTGTCATAAACGAAACAAATACACTGAGAAATCCTGAAAGAGGCGGAATAAACGGCTGTATTTCAAGGATAATGTATCCACCCCAAAATATTAATGCTCCCAATACTAAATTCGCCATAGGAACATCGGAGGGATACGGAACCCTCTTATTATTAAGCTCAATTCCAAGGTCCCACGAAATCTTACCCACAACAGCACACACAAAGACCGTTCCTATAATATATGCCGTTAGGGACTGTATTCTGACGCTGTCAAATATCATTCTGATTGGCACAAGGCTCATCACTCCGAAAAACGAATATCCGGCTGAGGCAATGGTTACGGCAGGAAGCCATTTGGAAAGGTAAGTAAGATCAAGCTTTTTCATAAAAATACACATCCTCCGAAAGAACCCAAATGCTGTAGGGACCGGCGTCCTCGACGGTCCTGATAACGAAAAAATCTTGCTATCGTCAATTTTCAGACCAAAAACGTAACAATATATGATTTAAGAACGTAGGGAGATGCTTATCAAAGAATCACCGATCCTCCAGTCTTATATCAAGAGTATGACCGCATTCCTCGCATTTCTCAGCGTGGGAATCACTTTTAAATCCGCAAACCACGCAAACCTGGGGCTTGCCCTGATCGGGATGATTTACGGGGCGCAGATACTCACAACCGTACACGTGGACTACCGTATCTCCAAGATTATAGTTTCTTGCTCTGCTGCTGTATATTCTTCCGTCATCATATATCTCGCAAGTATGAAGCTTTTTGTCGGGCGTTTCCACCATAACGTACTGAATAGAGTCGCCTGCTTCCCTCTTTCTTTCTCTGAAGGTCTTGCTTACCTTAACGTCCTTAACGTCCACCTCGATTATTCTGCCATACCAGCTTCTGTCTGTTATGTAAAGGTGGATACCGGACTTAAGATATGAAAAGATAAGACCTGCCAGCGCCGCCATACCAACGGAAAGATAGGCAAGGTCAAATTCCTCCTTCGGCAGACATAGGGCAAAAACCACCACCGCAGCCGCACAAAGCACAAGATACAGCACAAGGGTCAGTATCCTGCCGCCTCTGTCCTTCTTTACCTTCTTCTCAACGTCCTCGGGTACGATTATCTTCTTCATTTTTCCTCCTGATTGTCAGCTCATCACTTTATTGCATTTATGTATTTGTCTATTCTTTCTTTTCTTCTTATCAAGTAGAATAATACAGCAACAAACGTAAACACCAGCATATGAATTATCGTCAACAAAAGCATCCATGAGCCTCTGTTTGCATCTGTTATGGTACCTTCTCGCAATTCGTTTATTATGCTCGAAAGAATACTTACCGTATAATAGCATCTCTTATTATAATTGAAGTAATGACCCATTGCAACATATATTACAGATGCCGCGATTTGATTTATTATCATCACTGCAAGATGAGTTTTCTTTTCAGAAACATAGTGTATTGATGCAATACCGTCTGCACTTAATGCCAGGAGGAAACAAGGCATCAACATTCCTACTGTGAATAAAATGATATATACACCGACAGTCAGGGGCATATTTACATAAAATCTGTTTCCTATATAAAGTGCTCTAAGTACCGATACTGGCAAATCATATAAAATCGCAGATCCAAATACACAGGCGCACCATGACAGGAAATATGAAATATACTTCATTTTTTCTTCCCTTTTACTGAATCCTCAATTATTATCTCCATTGAACAGCCGCATTCACTGCACAGCTTTGTTCCCACGGGATGCTTGGAGCCGCAATACGCGCATAATGTAGAAAGATTCTTGTTCTCTCTTATAGGCACAAGATATTCCATGCCGTAGATATGGACAACTTTCTCTCCTACTCTGTATAGCTTTTCACAATTGGTATTGCTTTGCCCCTCATCGTATATCCTGCACATATGCAATTTGCCACCTGTCTCGCGAACAATGGCATGGATCTCAAATGGATCTATTTTGTCTCTTTTATCAAAAAGGCTATACTCATTATTTTTTGTTTCAAACCCTATGACCTCCCCATACCAATCGCGGTCTATGAGATTCATCGGGAAGCGGCAGTATATAAACGGTATTACCAAAATTACAAATACTGTTCCGGATACGTTACCAATGTCTGTTTTGCTTAAGCTTTGATAAATAAGATCGATAAATACATACGTGATATAAAGCGCTATTGCAAATTTTATCACCTTCCACAAAATTCCCAAGGCGGCTTTTTTGCGAAGATCCCGCGGTACTATTATTCTCTTCTTCATGTGGAATACCTTCTATCCTATTGCTGACAACTATATCATTCAACTTACTGAGGGCTTCTTGGATCTATAATATATCCACCATCCACCTTTATTCAAAAAGGTTTGGAGGGGCGCGGGGGACCTTTTAAGAAAAGGTCCCTCGCACAACTCTTATTCCTGCTCTGTGCTTGTTTTCTCGGGGATATTCTTACCGAGGATCTCGGGCAGCTGCATTCCTGCCATGCCGAACACCTCCTGAAGGGGAGGTACGCTCTTCATCATACCGGAAAGAAAATTAGCTGTTGCGTTCTTTCCGTCAGCGCTCTGTCCGTTATCCCAAACTGTTACCTTATCGATCTTAATATTCTTAATAGCATCCACCTGAACTCTCATCAGGTCCTCAAGCTTATCTGCAATAAGGAGCTTAAGCGCTGCATCTGCATCTCCGCCTGCGCTCTTTACTATTTCAGCAAAGCCGGCTGCCTGCTTCTTAAGAATCTCCTCAACGCCTCGTGCTTCAGCCTCCATCTTTGCATAGATAGCATCCGCTTCACCCTGCGCGCGTCTTCTCATCTGTTCAGCTTCAGCCTCAGCTTCAAGTTCCATCTTTCTCTTTTCAACTTCAGTCTTGACGATGACGTCAGCCTCAAGCTTTGCCTTTTCGAGAGATGCACGCTCCATTTCGGCATTCTTCTGTGCACCGTAGGATTCCTCCATTGCAAGAGCCGCCTGAATGTTCTCGGCAGCAGTTGCTCTCTTGAGAGATTCTGCCTCGCGCTCACGGCGGATCGCATCAGATTCAGCGATCTGTGCCTTTGCCTCGTTCTCACCCTTGATTGCCTCGGAGTTGGAACGTGATACGTTTACACGCATATCACGGTCTGCCTCTGCAGAACCGATTGCACCGCCTCTGTCAGCCTCTGCAACGGAGATCTTTGCATCGTTGATTGCTTTTGCAGCCGCTTCTTTACCAAGTGCAACGATGTATCCGCTTTCGTCGGTGATATCGGTTACGTTTACGTTGATGAGGCGCAGACCGATCTTTTTAAGCTCGGTCTCAACGTTACCGGATACTGCTTCGAGGAACTTGTCACGGTCGGTATTGATCTCCTCGATGTCCATGGTCGCGATGATAAGACGCATCTGACCGAAGATGATATCCTCCGCGATCTGCTTGATTGCGTCGAGCTTCAATCCCAGAAGTCTCTCAGCGGCGTTCTGCATTACACCGGGTTCGGTAGAGATACCAACGGTAAATCTTGAAGGAACGTCAACACGGATATTCTGTCTTGACAGCGCGTTACGGAGATCTACGCTCAGTGAAATAGGCGTCAGATCCATGTATTCGAACGCCTGGAATACGGGAACGATAAACGCCGCACCGCCGTGGATACACTTTGCGCTTCGTGCGTTACCGTCCTTGCCCTTGCCGATCTTACCGTAGATTACAAGAATCTTGTCGGAAGGACATTTTCTGTAGCGGGAGATAATGAGCACAAGCGTAGTTAAAACTACGAGTGCGATCACACATACGAGCGCTACCATTGTGATGTCAATGGAGCCGTCCGCAGATGCAGTGAGAGTGTTTGCAAGAAATTGTTTCATAGCAGATTCCTTTCATGTATGAATTTTTAGTCTTTAATTACAGGCTCGACCACAAGAGTGCCGACCTCATCGGTAGCGATGACTCTTACTGTCTCACCGGTTTTTATTATTCTGTCGCAGGGTGTTACGGCATCGACCTCGATGAATCTTTCCTGCAAAGTCAGGTTGATCTTACCGCTGCCTGCCATGTTTCCGGGGATTGGTATGTATACCTTACCGCTTTTACCAATTGCACCGCCGAGATCCATGTTGCCGTCATCCTGCAATTTCATTATAGCCTTCATCATATACGCTATACCGAGGAGCGCTAAGATACCGAAAATTGCCGCAAGGAGAATGACGAGCCAAAGATCCCAACCCGCTTGATGCATCGCAAGACCGCTCCAACCGGATACGGCGAGCATTGCAACGATTCCGCGGATAGAGAAAACTGCAAGGCCGTCTCCGCCTGCTTCAATTCCGTCGGAAATATCAGCGTCAATGAGATCGGTTGCGCCGTCAAGATCACCGTCTCCGATTCCGAAGAAAAGAAGTACGGTTTGTACGATCAGCACGAGAGTCGAAGGAATTGCGATTATCGCAAATATTTGTCCAGTTACTCCGAGTGAAGTCCACCACTGTGTCATAATACTTACCTCCATGTGGATAATATCAATCTGAAATTTCGTCTATAAGTGAATCCGTATACCGTTTTATGAGGGTAGCCTGATATGAGCGAACTATTATCTCAAGGGCCCGTTCAAGACGCCGTCTTGCTCCGCTGAATCGTTCAACGTAGTCGGCGGTAACATCATTAATTGTTGTTCTGAGATCTGTTTCAGCGCCGTAGCCGCACCATATTTCAAGCACCTTGCAGATATAATCATACAGAACAGATTCCTGAATTATGTCATCCTCTCGCGATTCTACGCTTCCGTTTATGTATTTAAGAAGGAAGGAGATCCTTGAAAGCTGTACCGTATCCCGCATCATATTGATTATGAGGATACGGGCAAGCTGATCTATTCCGTAGGATTTATTGACGGGGTTAAGGAGCCATCCTCTTTTTACCCAGTTCTGCAGTGTTGTTCCGTCAACACCGGTTACTTCCCTAACCTGCGAGAGCTTTATTCCATCGGAGATAAAAAATATTTTTTGCAGAAATTCAAGTCCGGTGGCATCCCCCATCTTTTCTCTCGGCATCATGGTGCCGGGTATATATTCGAGCATTTTATTTTCATTCACACATGCTTCCTCCCGTTCTGTGAACTTATCTGTCAGTGTCTATATTATATCACACGGTCACGTGACTGTCAATAGTATTCCTGAGATTTTATTGTTAATTCTGCGTTATTTCTTTTGTACATTAAGACAGATAGGTACTTCAAAGTAAACTGATAATATTACAATGACGGTAATACCGTCTCTTTTATTTTAACATTTTAATAATATTCACGTATCTCCATTGATTTATGATGGGATTTGTTATATAATATAATGAATGATTATTGCAATACAAGCAGGAGGACACTACCGTGGATAAGAACTCCCTTTTTAATATTGGAAGCGCAGACACGGTGATCTCTGTTCATTCTTGCGGATATTCTGATACGTCAAAACCAAGGCTTCACGAAAAGGATTCCGGATTTATATTCGAGTACATTCTCTCGGGTCAGGAAGTAATTGAATCACCTGACGTTCTTATTCATGCCGGGATCGGTGATCTTATTGTTATCCGTCCGGGAAATGAATGTGTGCTGTATCGAAGCTCCGGAGATTTGAAGACCGTTGGTTTATCTTTTTCGGGATTTGTTTTCGAAGCAGTATGTGACGTTCTCGGTATTCCCGATATCTTTTGTGCATCTGCCGATGTTTTTGATAAGCTTTTCGGGATCGACAAGGTGTACAAGAGATATACCTGCGGAGACGGGGATGCCGGCAGGATCATTTGCGAGCTTGTTTTTTCACTTTTGCTCGATGCCGCATCTGCTGCTAAGATGCAGGATGTACATATCAGACCTTCCGCCAAAGCGATAAAGGATTTTCTTGATCTTTGTCTTTGCGGAGATGTTGATCTTGATGCGGTGGGAAAGAAATTCGGAATAACGGGGATGCACGTTATAAGGTTGTTCCGTGCAGAATACGACGAGACTCCCATGCAGTATCTGAAGCTTTCAAGACTTCGCAAATCAGCCGAGCTTCTTTCATCTACTGATATGAGCATCAAGGATATATCTTCCCTTTTGAAGTTTTCAAGCACACAGCATTTTACCAATTTATTCCGAGAGCACTTCGGCGTATCTCCCGGAAGATTCAGGGAGAAGTGCAAGTAACCCCATACCCATGAATCGAGGTGTTTCCTTTGAGAAAGTTATTCTTTGAATTGCAGAAGCTGTTTAAGCTCTGCGGCAAAGCTATATATAAATCCGCGTGTTATGTACACGAAAGAAAATATGTTGAGTATTTTATATTCACGGTTTTGATGTATTTCACTGGTGACATACTGTGCAGACGGTCTTTTACTGAGCCTTTTCTGTTTATTTTTTATTATCAGATCATATTTGTTTTCAATTTCCTGATAGTAGCATTTACCATGTTTTTATCCATTATATCCTATCACAGATATTTCTTTTATATGGTCAATGTGGCGTTCTGGCTTACTATGTCGATAACGAACTTTGTTCTTCAAAGTATGAGAACCAATCCTTTTTCAGCTATCGACTTCAAGGTAGTCGTCACGGCTCTTGACGTGATTCCGAAATATATCGGCTGGGGTGGTATAATACTGATTATCGCTGCATTTGTCTTTGCGGGAATCATGCTTGTACTGCTGTGGAGAAAATGTCCTAAACCGACGGGATTTAACAGAAAAAGTGCTATTGCAGTTTCTCTTATTATTGCTTTGGTGCTTGGCGGATTCGTATTCTTTACATCATATACGGACTACATACCCGACGAGCTTGAAAGTCCCGTTAAAGCGTACGAGGATTACGGATTCCCCTATTGCTTCTTCCGAAGCTTTGTGCACAGAGGTGTTGTATCTCCCGATGAATATTCGCAGGAGCACGTGCTTGAGCTAATGGAAAAGCTGGGCAAAGAAAAGCCCGGCAAGACTGCGGCTGAGCTTCCCAATGTAATATTCCTCCAGCTTGAATCCTTTTTTGACGTAAACAAGGTTATTGATCTTGAGATAAGTGAGAATCCCATACCTAATTTTACAGAGCTGAAAAATAATAACCCTTCCGGAAAATTCAGTGTAAACGCTATCGGCGGAGGCACAGCAAATACGGAATTTGAGGTCCTTTGCGGAATGAATTTGGCTCATTTCGGACTTCTTGAGTGTCCGTACACGACTATGCTTCATAAGCAGTCCTGTCAATCTCTTGCAAACGTTATGACTGACGCAGGATTCTCCTCTCACGCAATTCATAATCACACGGCTACCTTCTACACGCGCCATCTCGTGTATTCAAACCTCGGCTTTAATACTTTCACGCCTATTGAATATATCAAGAACGTAGAGACTAATATTCTTGGCTGGGCGAAGGATAAGCTTCTCATGGGCGAGATCACAAACGCCCTTGAATCCACCGATGGTAAGGATTTCGTCTTTACCGTATCTGTTCAGCCTCACGGAAAATATCCCAATTACGAAACGGCGGCTGAGGATGACATTCACGTGACGAATTATCCTCTTGAGGATATGATCTACGAGGTGGAATACTATATAAATCAGCTTCACGAAACGGATCAGTTCCTCGGTGAGCTGCTCGCGCTTCTTGAGGATTATCCCGAGGATATCGTTCTCGTAGTATACGGGGATCACCTGCCGACTCTTGGTCTTGAAGCTGAAAATATGTTTGACGGCGACGTTTACAGCACAGAGTACGCCGTATGGAGCAATTGCGGCTTCGAGTGTGAGGGTGGCGATATACAGGCGTATCAGCTTGCAGCAAAGATCCTTGATTCTCTCAATATTTCCGGAGGCGAGATGTTCCGCATCCACAATCAGTTGTCGGATGATGAGAATTACGACGGTTACGTTCAGCTTATGGCTTACGATATGCTCAAGGGTGAGAATTACGCTCTCGGAGATAATATACCCACACCCTCGGAAATGTCATTCGGAACAAAGCCCATTTCCATCACTTCCGTCAGTGCGTATGAAGATATAATGTTTGTGTCAGGTCAGAACTTTACTAAAGACAGTCATGTATTCATTGATGAACGGCGATATGATACAGTCTATATAAGCGATTCCCTTTTGCTTGCCAAGGATGTGGATATAGAAGAAGGCTGCGAGGTTTATGTAGCTCAGCTTTGCGAGGGTTCTACGCTGCTCTCTCATACGGAATCCTACTATTTCGATACTGAGGGCGCTGTTACTGACGTATTCAACATTTTCGGAGACGGTTCAATTCCCGAAGTAGTTAAAGAATAAAATTAAGGAGTAAAAATATATGTGCGGATTTGTAGGTTTTACGGGATATCTTGAAAACAGACAGCAGATCCTTAAAAAGATGGCGGACAGAATAATACACCGCGGTCCCGATATGGAGGGATACCATATTTCTGCTGCGGATGATTCGGGGCATATCGCTCTCGGATTCCGCAGGCTCAGTATAATCGATCTTTCCGACGGTGCACAGCCCATGTATAACGAGGACAGATCTGTCGTTTGCGTTTTCAACGGCGAGATCTATAACTTCTTGACCCTCCGTGATGAGCTTATTTCAAAGGGGCACATTTTCCGTACCCGTTGTGATACGGAAGTCCTCGTTCACGGATATGAGGAGTACGGTGAGGATATAGTCACAAAGCTCCGCGGAATGTTTGCATTTGTTATCTGGGATAAGAAAACAGGAAATCTCTTCGGTGCAAGAGATCCTTTCGGAATCAAGCCTTTCTATTATTCCATTCTTCCCTCCGGTGACCTTGTCTTTGGTTCTGAGATCAAGAGCTTTCTCGATCATCCCGGATTCAAGCCCGAAGTAAATCCCGATGCACTTCGACCTTATCTCACATTCCAGTATTCCGCAACTGAAGAAACGTTCTTCAAGAATACCTTCAAGCTCCCTCCTGCAAACTGTTTCACTTTCACAAACGGCGTAGTGAGAAAGCGTGAGTATTGGGACATCGATTTCTCGAAGAAATCCTCAATGAACTTTGATGAAGCTGTCAGCGCAGTGGATTACCGCGTCCGTGAATCCGTACAGACTCACAGAATCAGCGATGTAAAGGTTGGCTCGTTCCTCTCCGGCGGAGTGGATTCAAGCTACATTACTGCCGCGCTTATGCCCGAGGATACCTTCTCCGTAGGATTCCACTTTGATAATTTCAACGAGACCGGCGAAGCACAGGAGCTGTCAAAGCTGCTTGGAGTCGAGAATTACACCAGAATGCTTGATGCTGATGATTGCTTCGGCGCACTTGCTGACATTCAGTATCATATGGATGAGCCTCAGTCCAATCCTTCATCCGTTCCCCTTTATTTCCTTGCAAAGCTTGCAAGTGAGCACGTTACCGTCGTTCTCTCCGGCGAGGGTGCCGACGAGATATACGCCGGATATGAATGGTATGATGAGACTCCTCTCATGAGAAAATATAAGAAGATACCCTCCATCATAAGACGAGGTGCTTCGGGAATTTCAGCAAAGCTCCCCTATTTCAAGGGTCATGATTTCATAATCAAGGGAAGCGGAAGACCAGAGGATTACTTTATCGGGCAGGCTCTTGTATTCCCCGAGGATGAAGCCGCACAGATCCTTCGGCCCAAATACCGCTCAGGTATGACACCGAGAGATATTACCGCACCAATTTACGATAGAGTTAAGGATCTGTCGGAGCTTGAGAAAAAGCAGTATCTTGATCTGAAGCTGTGGCTTCCCGGTGACATTTTGCTTAAAGCCGATAAAATGAGCATGGCTCATTCAATTGAGCTTCGCGTTCCTTATCTTGATGTTGAGGTCATGCGTGAGGCGGCAACGATCCCTGCCGAATACAAGATCACAGAGCAAAATACAAAATACGTTCTCCGCAAGGCGGCAAACAAAATACTTCCCAATGAATGGGCTGACAGAACGAAAAAGGGCTTCCCCGTTCCCATCCGCAAGTGGCTCCGTGAGGATAAATACTACAATTTCGCAAAGGAATACTTTACCTCCGATGCGGCGGCAGAATTTTTTGAGCCAGATGTGCTCATGAAGCTTCTTAAGGATCACCGCGAAGGCAAGGTAAACAACGGCCGAAAGATCTGGACTGCACTTGTATTCCTCGTATGGCACAGAAAGTTTTTCGGTAACTGATCTTGATTATATCTGACGATAAAGGAATTAACTATGGAAAAGATTTATCCGGTTCTCCTTGGAGGAGATCTTAACTGTTACAACGTTGCAAGAGCATTTCATGAAGCATACGGAGTAAAATCAGTTGCTTTCGGTCGGTATGCAATTTCTGCAACAAAATATTCAAGCCTTATAGATTTTACTATTGAGCCTAAAATTGATACAGATGAAGTTATGCTTCGCGTGCTGAAAGATTACGCCGCCAAGCATACTGACGGAAGACTGATCCTTTTCGGCTGTACTGACGATTACGCCGCCATGATAATCAGACATAAGGCAGAACTTCCTATGTACACCTGTCCTTATACCGATGAATCTCTCGTGGCACCTCTTTCTCGCAAGGCTGAATTTTATGAAATATGTGAAAAGCACGGTATCCCTTATCCTGCAACAGTAGTGCTGACGGAAACAGTTTCACAGAATGAGCTGTCTGAGGATAAACTTGGATTTCCCTATCCTATTATTATTAAGCCATCCTCGAGTGTTGATTATTGGAAGCACTCATTCGACGGAATGAAGAAGGTCTATATTGCAAAGTCTCCTGCAGATGCTGAAAAGATCATTGCAGAGATATACGCCTCGGGATATCCCGAAAAGATGATTCTCCAGGAATTTATTCCCGGCGGTGACGCATCAATGCGTGTATTTACGGCATTTTCCGATTCAAAGGGCAAAGTGCGCGCCATGTGTCTCGGACACACCATGGTAGAGGAGCATACACCCAAGGGACTCGGAAATCACGCGGCTATTGTGACCGAAGATACGGAGTCTTTCCCTCTTACAATGAAGCTGAAGGCTCTGCTTGAGGATTTGAAATACACGGGATTTTCTAATTTTGATATCAAGTATACGGGCTCAGGCGATGACTTCAGAGTGTTTGAGATAAATCTTCGCCAGGGACGGAGCAATATGTATATGACTGCTGCAGGACTCAACGTAGCAAAGCTTGCAACGGAAGTTTACGACTCCGAGGGAGAGGACTGCGTATTCTGCTCAAAGGAGCATTTTTGGCATCATGTTCCAAAATCCGTTGCATATAAATTTACAGAGGATCCCACCCTTGTTGATAAGGCAAAAGCTCTTGCTAAAGCCGGCGAGGAAACGTCGTCACTTTGGTATACTCCAGATATTTTTAAGAATCCTCTGCGATTTGCTTGCGTATTTGAGCAGCTTCGCAGACAGAAGAAGAAATTTGAGATCTATTATCCTAAAAAATAATTTCAGGTGTAGTTATGTCTAAATTACTTGGTATACTCGGCGGGCTTGGCCCAATGTCAAGTGCATATCTGTATAAAATGATTACGGAGCACACCAAAGCTGAGTGCGATCAGGATCATATAGATATCGTACTCAACAGCCGCGCCGCAACTCCCGACCGTACAGACTATATCCTCGGTAAATCGAACGATTCCCCCTTACCGTACATGGTTGAAGATGCTTGTCGTCTTGAGAAATACGGTGCCGACGGTATAATCATTGCCTGCAATACTGCCCATTATTTTATTGATGAGGTACGCCGTGCCGTTTCTGTTCCCGTACCCAGCATCATTTATGAAACTGTGGATTTTTTGAAGAAATCCGGATTTAAGAAACCCGGTATCCTTGCAACGGCAGGAACAGTATTGGCCGGCTCATATCAGGAGAAATGCCGTGCTCTCGGTATCGAGTACGGACTTCCCTCCGATGAATCACAGCAGATCCTTATGAAGCTGATCTACGATTGCGTCAAATGCGGCAAACCTGCTTCTATAGATGATTTTCTTGCTGTTTCAGATGATCTTAAAGCGCAAGGATGTGACTGTCTTATTCTCGGATGCACCGAGCTTTCCGTTCTTGCAGATGAGCTATCTCTCAAAAAGAACGAAAGTATTCCCTATCTTGCAGATTCCCTTGAGATTATCGCGTGCTTCTCCATCGGATTCTGCGGCAAAGAAAGCGTAGGTTTTGATCCTATGCTGAAGCGCTGGGGCGACGGTATTCTTGAACTTTCAAAGGATGATTATTCCTTTATGCCGGAGGTAAGGTGATGGGTGTATATAAAAAAACAGTCAAAGAAATTGCTTCATATCTTGGCAGTAAGATAAAAGGCGGAAAAGAAGGCTTTGATAAGACCCCCGTTTATCGCATCGAGTACGATTCCAGAAAGGTCGAATCCGGGGATATATTTGTGTGTCTAACAGGACATAAGTCCGATGGCCACAAATATGCCACTATGGCATATGGTAACGGATGCAGGGTATTCCTTTGCGAGTATGCCCCCAATCTTCCAAACGATGCCGCTGTGATCCTTGTGGATGATACAAGGGCAGCCCTTGCTTCGCTTTCAGCATATTTCTATGACTTCCCTGCAAATAAACTGAAGCTCATTGGAATCACGGGCACAAAGGGCAAAACGACTACGGCTTTGCTCGTGTCTTCCATACTCAATCTTAACGGTAAGAATTGCGCTTACATCGGTTCAAACGGAGTCATCATAAACGGAAAACATACTGAAACTGTCAATACCACACCCGAAAGCCGTGACTTGCATCATTATTTTGCAATGATGGTGGACGGCGGTGTGGAATATGCGGCTCTTGAGGTTTCATCTCAGGCGTTGGCACACCACAGAGTTGACGGAATCGATTTTGGGGTAAAAGTATTCACAAATCTTTCCCCCGATCATATTGGCGACGGAGAGCATAAGGATTTCGAGGATTATAAAAAAGCTAAAGCTTCGTTCTTCAGCGGTTACGACGGATGTGTGATCTATAATTCCGATGATCCTGAGGCGGAGTCTGTTATTAACGGACATGCAGATTCTGCGAATGTAGTATCATTCGGTATGAGTGACGGCGCAATTTTCCGTGGAATGGGCGGCGAGCTTTACAGAGATGAAACAACTCTTGGAATAGAATTTGGTTGTCTGTACAAGGGTGAGTCTACCCACGTCAAACTTCGCTCTCCCGGTGCGTTCAGCGTTTATAACGGACTTGCAGCAATAGCAGCTGTTAATCAGATGGGTGTTTCCGTCAACGATTCCGCCAATGCTCTGAAGAATATTTCGGTTA